>NZ_KB291271.1:29804-38644 GCF_000318275.2 Capnocytophaga sp. oral taxon 332 str. F0381 | reverse complement strand
AATTCTGATAATGAGTTGCTCTTTTTTTTGTTTGTGAATATTTAGTGCTGAATTTTAAATAGAGATTAAGTTCTTACCTACAAAATCAAAAATAATCACAATTTTACAGCCTAAAAAACACGTTCTTAATAATTACCTATATTTGCTTGTTTTTAAAGAAATTTGTAAGGTTTTTTATAGTATACATACACTTGTTTATATGCGATAGATTTAATATAAAAAAAGCTATCCGACTGAGGAATCGGATAGCTTCTCAATAAAGTAATAAGTAGAAACGAATTAATCTTTAGGTCCTTTGTGGTATTTCCCTTGGAAAACACAGTTTTCGCCATATAAACGTTCTGTAGCTTTGCTTAATTGAGTTGCAGCTCTACCACTTTTAATGTCTCCACCTTTGATGTTGAAAACCATCATTAGTCCGTAGCAACCCTCAAGGTTATAATAAGCTGACCAATCAGAACTATTCAATCCCCAATTAGCTTCTATAGAATACATTCCATATTTTTCATTAGGTAAGCCTGCATACGAACCATGATTTTCAAAATAGTTAGCCCAGCTGTAATCTAAGTAATCTTTGGCGCTTTTACCCCATTCATCTACATCATCTGATGAAAGACTATGCCCGTAGTCATAAAGTGTAAGGAGTTTATCAGGCATTACTTCTTTCATTGCTCTCATAAACCAAAGTATCGACTTATTACCTACAGTTGGTTTTTCGGGGAATTTGTAGTAATCAGCGTATTCTTCGTCTATATCAAAGCCGTCAATACCTAATTTATCAGCGTAGGTCTTACATTCTTTAGCAAAATCAACCGCTTCTTGATAGTTCTGGAAGTTAAAATATCCTACCCCTTGGTGATTAGGCAATATGGTCATCAATACCTTTATACCTCTATCTTTCAATGGTTTGATGTATTTATTAGGGTCTTTTACAATAGGCTGAAGCTTATCGTTAAAGTGCAATACTCGTTTGCCCTGTTTTACATCATAATTCATATTAGGAGCAAAAGCTATGACAATATCAAAAATAGGTTTTTTGCTATTTTCTAGCACAAATTGCCCCATATTACGAATATCCCAATCGTTAGTTTCTACATAAGCCACCATTTTCATAGGCTCGGTACGATTAGGGCAGTTATAACTATCAGGAGGGAGAGGTTTTTTTGAAGTACTGCTAAGTGCTACATAGTCAGCATCTCTATGTACTTTTATGATATGAAAACCTTCTTTAGTACCCATTTTCACTTTCAAAGGCAACATATAATCTCCTTGTGCCAAAGCATTATAGTTTTTAATGGTAATCTTAGCTTCAGCTTCGGTAGCACCTGCCGCATAGCTATTTCCTTCAAAAGTATAGTTAGCTTGTGGTAAAAGAGTGTAGTCTTTAGTCCCTTTAAAAGTATTGTAGTTAGCCACTACTTTGCTTAATTCTAATTCATTTAGAGCCAATGTCCCACCTTCGGTAACTTTTTCGCTTGTTTTTGCCACGAAGTTGAATACTCCATTTTGGTAAATTTCAGTTTCACTACCAGAAGGGTTAGCTTTGTTGTATAGCTGTATGTCTCCCTCTACCGCTGCTTTATTTTCAGGTGCTGGTAGGGTTATTTTATCGTCTTTTTCGCAAGAAGATAATGCAACACTCAATAGTGTTCCTAATACTATATATTTTGCTTTCATATTATTCCCCTATTTTAACGTTTTTGCTTTCGTTATGAATGGTTATATCTAGCCTACCATTCTTATTTTTTTGTCCGCGAAGGATAAGCTCACGCCCATTGCCCGATACATCAGGAATTTTGTTATTTTCCACCTTATTCATCTTCCAATAAGCGTACAAACCTTCGGCATTGGTAGCCACGTCGTACATATTGTCTTTTATTTGTGCAGCACTACGAGCCACTTTCCAAAGGCGTAATTCACTGAAGTGTGCAGCAATACCCCTATCGCCGTTGTAGCTTCTACCAATGTAAAATTCGCCTAACCTACCATTTTTAGCAAATTCGTCTACTTTTTCACCATTGATGTAAGCTATTGTTTTATTACCATTTACTACCAAAGCTACGTGATACCACTTATTAACAGCAAAGTTTACAGCAAGTTCTGTTCCTGCTCCATTTGTTTGTAGTCTATTTGAAGGATTTCCTGTATCGCCAAAACGAAGCAATGTTCCTCCTTCAGTACCCATAAAGGTAGAAATAAAGGCTTGTCCAGAGTTCTCACTAAAATTTTGAACATTAATAAGTCCTTCCAAAGTAAAAGTATTTCCTATATCATCAGCAGAAGAACCATTCTTATCAATAGCAAAATATTCATCGGGAGTTATCACAAATGTTTGATTGATTTGTCCCTTTACTTTAGTTAAGCGAACCAAGAGTGTTTGCGCATTAGAGCTCACAGCAGCTCCACTTACGCTTGTTAGGCGTAAGGCAAGCATATAAGGAGTATTGTCCTCCAAATCAGCTGCTACACGTAATTTGAGCACTCCTTTTTCACTAATTGTATTCCCTGATTTTATAGGTAATACGTTATTGTATGCCACATATTGCGAAGGCAACACTTTGTAGGAAGTGCCAAAAGTTTCGTTATATTTAGTTACCTGCGCATTATCCAAAGACAAATAAGCTTGCTTATCCTCTTTATTTTGCTTGAATAACTGTACTTGGTAGTTAATTAGTTTTTCGGTACCTACTTCGCTTGCTCCTGCTGAAATAGAAGTGGGTGATGAAAACTCAACCGCTTTATCCCCAAGCATCAACGAAGCTGTTTGGGCAAGTTTTTCTCCTCCTGGCACATCTTCTTCAGGCGCGCACCCCACAAGGGCAAGCAACGCCGTCATTGCTATAAAATATCTTTTCATTATATGCTATTTTTTATTGTTTTTGTACTTCACTGATTATCTTCCTCAAATTCTTGTAAGTAACCTTACCCGATTGATTGTAATAATCCTTTTCTATATGGTATAAAGCAACTCCCCCTTTGTTAGCCGCCTTCCATTTAATAATTTCTGTAGTTCGTGGTAAGCGTCCGTCTTTACCATCAGGAGCAAAGAGTTCACTATCGGTAAAACCAGCATCATTGCTATCTTCAGAAAGGTCGGCAGAAGGTAAATAACGCACATTTGCCCATTGAGCAGCCTGTAACGTAAAACTCTTCAAAAGTTCATTGTTTTTCTTTCTATATACCACCCAGTTAGGTGTTACGCTAAGGGTAGAGGCTTGTTCATAAGGATTTTCATATACAAGCAATAAATCTCCTTTAGCTTTAGCAACTTCGGTAAGTACCGTATTAAACGATGTTGCCGAAAAGAACTCACTTGCAGCTTGAGGAAACTCTATACTTACCCCGTTGAAACCATTAGCTTTAGCAATAGCAACCGCATCAGTTGCTTGTTTGCTAAGTACTTCGGCAGTAGTAGTGTTAATACCTGTAAAATCTACTCCTATAAGTACTTTAGTTGCCTTTTGGCTTTGTACGCTGCTCAAGTCATTTTTAAGGGCACCATTTATAGCGTTATAGTTATCTTTTACGATTACTATATCAAGGCTATCAGGCATATTCATCAGGATAGCACCAGCTTCTTTACCCCAATTGTAGAGTGCCCCCATTGTAACTTGTCGGCTGCTTAAGTTGGCTTTATATTGTGCAAGTGCCTGAGTATTTACAGAGCGTTGAGGCGTTTCCACTTGCATAGGTTCCCCTTCGGTACAAGCCACTACAGCCAATAACGAAGCAAATATCATTATCTTTTTCATACGAATATAATTTTAGTTATCGGTTTTATCTTCTCACCCACCAAAGGTCAGTTCCTGCGTTATCAGCACCACCAAGGAAACCTATCGCAGCATTGCGGTTCGCACCATTTTTCACAACTTCTTCTGTTGAGAAAGGCAAACGTCTAAAGCCTCCTTGGTCTTTACCATTAGCAGCACGTGTAAGGTCGGCTACAGTACCACCACTGATGTTTAGCGGTGGCAAAAGATTTGGATACCCTGTTCTACGCCATTCAGCCCAAGCTTCGTGTGAATTGTATGGGTACATTGCTATCCATTTTTGAGTGATAATCTTAGCTAATTTTTGTTCATCAGTAGCACTGTTTTCCCATTTTACAGTAATAGGTGATGAAAAACTAGCATTATAAGCCGCTTGTTTCACATCGTTGTGGTCTCCTCGCGTACTTGTATTACTTAAATAACTTCCCAAAGCTACATTATGTTGTGCAAATGACAATTCTATACCTTTTCGGTACAAGTTTTCAGCAGTATCGCCTACAAATGTCCATCCTTTAAGCGCCATTTCAGCTTTTATAAAAGCCACTTCTGAAGCTGTTATCCACACCACAGGCGTTTCTTTAGTAAGATTAGGCAATGAATATTCAGCAATATCTGCACGTACAGAGTTGATTCCTGAACGCATCCCGAAGTATTGCTCATTAGCGTTACGTGTAGCTACTTTAGTAAAGTATTTTTCCCTGCGAGGGTCAGAAAAAGCGTTCATATAATCCACTATATCAGCTCCCGCACGTGAGTCACCCCAGTCTACCGCCATTTTAAAGGCAGGATTATCCTTAGTAGCTATTTGGGCATTATCAGCATTCTCAGTAATAACACCATTTTGTAAGGCAAACTGAGCATATTCTTTCGCTTGTGCCTCATTCACATCACTCATACGAATAGAAAGGCGCAATAGCAATGAGTTTGCATATTTCCCCCATTGTTGCATATTACCTCCATACACAAGGTCGTAGTCAGCATAAAGTCTATCAGCAGCATCTATAGTTTTTAAGGTATTAATAGCAGCTTTTAGGTCTTCACACATGTTTTTGTAAAGTACGTCCTGACGATCATAAGGCACTTGTTGCTTTCCTTCCTCCATTTGCGAATAAGGTAGTGGCCCATAACTATCGGTAAGCCAATGCGTGATAGCCACGCGCAATACTGTAGCCCAAGCAAAGTTATACTTGTTCATATCGCCTTGGGTATATCTCTTTATGGCAAAATATGTAGGGTATAGATGTTTGGCATAAGTATCGTCAAACACATAGTTAGTCCAGCCCACACGAGGTTTATATACAGGGTAATCGCTTTGAAACTTAGGTTGCGCAGCATAGCCCGAAAAAGGCGTAGCAACCAAGTCAAAACACATTTGGTATGAGTTCTCTTGCAAAGGCACTACCAAGCGTTGCAAGTTTACAAGCTCATTACCTCCTTGTGGTACTCTACTAAGCTCTTCTGCTGTAGCCCCATAAGGATTACGATTATAAATTTCAAAATCTTTTGTACAGGCCGTAGCTATAAGGGCAAGTACAGGTATGATATATTTTTTCATTCTTCTGTTCAATTAAAAGTTAGCTTTTATATTGAAACCATAGCTTCTAGTGCTTGGCATCATAAAGTAGTCTAATCCTTGTGAATAGTTAGCAGTTGAAGCTACAGATTCAGGGTCAAATGGCGCTTTACAGTAAAGCAATGCCAAGTTACGACCCACCAAAGAAAGTGTAACGTCCATCTTGTTGTTTATAAACTTACGTGGCAAGCGGTATGACACATAAGCCTCTTGTAAACGGAAGTTGGTAGCCGAATAGGTGTAATACATCGCTGTTTTTTGCTTACCGCGTTCGCTGTAGTAGCTTTGTGGCGATACGTTCAAGCCGTTTATATTTACACCTCCTGCATCGCGTGCTTCTGCTGAAGTTTTTGACACCCCGTATTGGTCGAGAGAAGCCTGAGTAAGTGATACAGCTATCCCTCCTATGCGTCCTGCAAACATAGCTCCAAAACCTATATTGCCATAAGTAAAGTCGTTACGCCAACCTAAATTGTACTTAGGCAATACACTACCCAATTTTACGTAGTTTTCTACTTTATCAAATTGCTGAACGGTTACATTCCCATTGTGATCTACCAATACATTTCCATTGGCATCACGTTTAAAGTCGTTATTAGCATAAATATCACCCAAAGTACCTCCTTTTTTCAAAATAAAGTCAGCACCTCCTATACCTCCTTTTTTAAGGTAAGATACACTTTCGCGTTGTCCTGTTATAGGGTTGATGTAATTTTCAGCCAAATTCATTATCTCATTTTGATTGTAACTCATTGTGAAATAAGTGTTCCAGTTAAAGTTTTCTTTTAGTTTTAGGTCATAGCCCAAGCCTAATTCCACACCTCGGTTACGTACGTCCCCTGTTTGCAAATACAAACCATCATAACCGGTCGAAGCTGGTACTTCAGCCTTTATGGTTTGGTTGTAAGTATTAGTTTGATAAGCCGTAACATCAAGAGTCAATGCGTTTTTTAGCCATTTAGTAGCAAGCCCCACTTCATATGAGTTGGTACGCTCAGGGAAAAGCTCACCTATAGGGAAGTGTGTCGTTACTCTCCAAGTTTTACTTTGTTCATTGAAAGTATAAGTAGGTGAAGTTAATTCTCTATCAAAAGGCGAACCTACCGAGCTGAATGCCAAACGCATTTTTGCAAATGAAAGTGTTTTATATAGCTGCTCTTTCTTTTCTGCGGAAAGTAAATCAGTAAGTATACCAGAGAGACCCACAGAAGGATAGAAGAAAGAAGATTGTGGTGAATTTGCCAATTGTGAAGCCCAGTCGTTACGTCCTGTAAGAGTAAGGTACAACCAGTGATCATAACCTACTTCCAAGCTACCAAAAATAGACTGAGTTTGGTCGTGATATCCATTTTGCCCTCCACTAGTAGTTTGAGCCGATTGGTCTATGTTAAAGGCATTAAACTTGTTAGGGATACCATTTCGGCGCAAAGGTCCCTCGTATTTCATCATATCGTATTGCGTATCTTGCAACGAAGCACCTAAGTTAGCGGTTAGCGAAAAGTCTTTTTCATTCCATTTAAAGTTTTTGTTCAAATTGGTAAGCACATCAAGGTAAGTTTGCTTTTCATAACCTCTTGCAAAGCCAAAGTAACCTGTTTTGCTTCCCACAATAGTTGCCAAAGTAGAAGCATAACGTTTATCGGTATTAGTAATATGCGTGTTATCAGTACGCATACGTGCTGTAATATCCCATTTCTCAGCTTTATTCCATTTTATAAGGTCAAGCGTAGCACCCAATGACAACAAATAACGATCGCGTTTTACTTCACGCAAGTTGCGATAAGCTATCCAATAAGGATTTTGCATAGAATGGTCACCTGTAAAGTTACCTGTAAAAGTACCATCAGGACCCGCTGCAAAGTCGCCCCACACTTGTTCGTAAATATGTGTTGTAGCGTTGTAACGCTCAAAGTTCTTGGCATTTTGTAATCCATAGCCACGAGGCATCAAATAAGCCGATACTAAAGGGTTCATATATTCCCCTTGGTTGATCATATTCAAGTTATTCTGACTGATGTAATTAGCCGATGCATCTATACGCAAACGGTCTTTCCAAAGCTGACTCGAATTGCGTATTGTGAAGTTATAACGATTGTATTTGTTATTAGGTACTATACCTTCAGCATTAGTAGAAGCTGCTGAAAAATATGTTTGGTTTTTTTCAGTACCACCTGAAAGAGCTACCGAATTGGTAAGTGTAATAGCGGTTTTGAAGAAGTCGCGTACATTGTACTTTTCAGCATTTTCCGACAATTTATTCCCCCAAGAATACACACTGCCATCGCTGCCGTAAGTGTTTTGAAATTCAGGTAATAATAGAGGACTTGAAAACTCTGTGTTAGATGATAATTGCACCTCTGTTTTACCTTCTTTACCTTTTTTAGTAGTGATTAGAATGGCACCATTAGCGGCAGAAGAACCGTAAAGTGCTGCTGCTGAAGCTCCGGTAAGTACGGTCATACTCTCGATGTCATCGGGGTTGATATCGGCTATACTTTCAGTTGAACCTGAAGATTGAAAACGATCTTTCCCTTGTGTTGCTGTAAGTGATATCATAGGTACTCCATCTACTACATAAAGTGCATTATTGCTCTTTTCTATAGATTTAGCTCCACGCATTACCACACGGGCTGCACCCCCTACTCCTGATGAACTGCGGTTAATGGTAACCCCAGCTACCTTCCCAGCCAACGCGTTTACAAAGTTGGCGTCTTTCACTTTAGTAAGCTCTTCAGAGTTTACTTGTTGCACATTGTAACTCAAGGCTTTTTGCTCACGTTTAATACCAAGCGCTGTAACCACCATTTCTGTTAGTTGTTGCGCTTCTTCCATAAGAACGATGTTTAGCACCAAGCTACTTTTGTTACCTGCCACCTTCTTTTGTTGTGAAGCATAACCCAATGAGCTAAATTCAAGTACTTCATTAGCTTGTACCTGAATTTCATACTTCCCATCAAAATCGGTAGATACACCTCGTGTAGTACCTTTTACTACTACACTCACACTAGGTAATGGCATTCCGTCATTCCCTTTAACGGTACCTGTTACCTTCGTCTGTGCTGTTATACTACCGCAAAACAGCATACAGACAATCATAAGCATTGATAAGTTAATTTTCATACTGTGATGATAATTTTAGTTTTTAATTTTTCGTTGCAAAATTAATAACTTCTTAACAAATGTCCAAGTTTTTTACTAATTATTTTTGCATAAAATTAACGGTTGTAACATAAAACTAATGTAATCAATCAAATACAAAATAAAAACGAAACAAAAAAAAACAATTCTAAATACCCCCTAAACTCAATTTTCAGTCCAATAATCACCTCATAACTCAGCCCAATTCGTACCAATCTAATTTCCACTTAATAGCCTTAACAATGAGTATAATCCATCAAAATAAAAACACAACTGCACCACACACTTGAGGCTGTCCGAAAAGTCTTTAAAAGTACTACTTCGGCACCCCCCCCTTTTGAAGGAAGTCCGCGAGCTGG
>NZ_KB291271.1:20102-29784 GCF_000318275.2 Capnocytophaga sp. oral taxon 332 str. F0381 | reverse complement strand
GTTAAGGGGGGATGTTAATAATCAATTAGTTACATAAATATTCTGTTTATTACTAAGCTTGTTTTAAGCTAAAACAAAGCTTTTCAGGCAATCTCATCAAAAAAATAACTATATTTGCCTAAAAATAGGCATATTATGAGAACAGTCATTCAGAAAGTAACACAAGCTTCGGTAGTTATTGAAAATCAAATCGTAGCCTCTATTAATAAAGGATTATTAGTATTAGTAGGTATAGAAGACACCGATAACAATGACGATATAGCGTGGCTATCGGCTAAGATAGTAAATTTACGCGTTTTTGAAGATGATAAAGGAGTGATGAACCTCTCAGTAAAAGACGTTGATGGTCAGGTGCTTATTGTCTCGCAATTCACCCTCCACGCCGCTACTAAAAAAGGCAATCGCCCCAGCTATATTAGGGCAGCCCGTCCAGAAGTAGCTATCCCTATCTACGAAGCCTTTATAAAGCAAGTAGAAACCCTATTAGGCAAGAAAGTACCTACAGGGCAATTCGGAGCAATGATGCAAGTAAACCTATCTAATGACGGTCCCGTAACTATCCTCATAGACACTAAAAATAAAGAATAAAAAAATCCCTCTGAACGCATCGTCAGAGGGATTTTCCCTATTTTAGAATTTCTATATCTACCTGTAAGACCCCTTGGTTTTTATGTTCGCTAATTTCCATAAAAGCCTTTTTGCTCAAGTCTATCTCACGATCTTTGGTAAAAGGCCCTCGATCATTAATCGTTACAATTACCGATTTTCCATTAGTACGATTCGTAACCTTTACTTCAGTACCAAAAGGCAGTGAGCGGTGTGCCGCTGTGAGCTTATGGTTGCTAAAAATAGCCCCGCTGGCAGTTTTGCGCCCGTTAAATTTGTCGTGATAATACGAAGCTGCCACATTGGTTTTATAAGTCCCAGCTTCTGCTGCAGCCTTGTGGGTAGCTGCTTTATAGCTTTTTGCCTTTGTGGGGTAGTGGTGAGGGCTGGCTGTTGTGCACGACTGCAACAACAGCACCCCCGCTACCGATAATATATTACGTATCATCTTCCTTTTCATTATTTCTACTTTTAAGTTTAAGTTTTTTATTTACCTACCTTTAGCACCCATACTTTAGAGTTTTTAAAGTTAGGGCGTTGTAGCAAGTTAATCATAGCTTCACCTGCTTCACCTCGTGTGGCATATGGTTTTTCTATATACACATAAGTCATATCATTTTCAGGGTGTTTAAATGTCAAAGCATTGATACCCAAATTTTTGATATTTCTAAGCATTTCAAAAGCTCCTCTTGGGTTTTTATACACACCCACTACCACATAGTGTCCTTCAGGAATACCCCAACCAGCAATTTTATCCACTACCAATGTCATACGCTCGTTTAGCTGTTGCGTAAGTGTTTTAGGTTTCTTAGGCGTTGCAGGTGGTGCAGGAGGTTCTGTAGTTGCTGTCTTAGTTTCTGCCACAGGTGTTACAGGTTTAGGCGCAGGAGCAGGAGGCGGAGTAGGTTTCGGAGGCTCTGCTTTAGGCGGTTTTATATGGTGTTTTCCACCAAATTGGTACGAGAGCATCACATCATAGCTCCCTCCCAGTTCAGCCACATAGTTAGCCACTGTTTGCTCGTAGCCAAAACCAATGCTAAAGTGATTAGCAATATTAAAACCTAAGCCACCAAAAATCCCATATTTTCGGTCATAGCCCACGTAACCCCAGCCCATTTTAGCATCTAGCATCGCGTGAGCCCCATATTGGAAGTTATCGTTGCTCTTTTTGCCTTTCCCCATAAGGGTAAGTACAGCATCTTCCAAAAAGTCACTATTGCTATCCAAAGCGTGGCGATACATAACGTGAGCCGTAAGCGATTTTTCATTGAAAGGTACTGCCATTTCACCGGTAGAAAAAGCGTAGTCCAACAAGTTTTCCGCTGTAATACCAAAGTGAATTTCACCAAAGTTCATATCAAAACCTGGTTGAATATTGATGATATTAGCCCCCTTGCTATTCTCTATCAAAGGGTCGCTCACATTGCTGCGCACTTTGCTTTTATCAATACTTGTACGCGAAAAAGCTGCGTTGATACCCAAGCGCAAAAAGCTTTCATCGCCTATTTCCATTTGGTGTACAAAGTTACCCAAAATACCCGTATTGGCAAATATAGAAGCCGTACGTTGGAACAATAAGCCGTGAGCCATATCGTTTCCGTCATCGTGTACGTTCCTTTTACCAGCATCGCCCCCCCATTTGCGACCATAGGATAGCCCAAAGGTACTAAATTTATCATCTTTTACCCCCATCCATTGGCTGCGATAAAAGAGTGCCACTTGCGACTCGTTCTTGCCAAATATAGGAAAAGCAGGGTTCATCAGGTAAGTGTTATACTTCACAGCCGTATGCCCAGGCAGCTCATAAGGCAAATAATTTGCCGCATCTTGCCCCCACAACCACTGTGTGCAATATGCCAACACTACGATTGATATTTTACGAGTAATATTCATTTATATTTTTTATTTTAGTAGTGTAATCACACCTTTCTGTTTTTCACTGCCCCCTTCTATTACATAGATGAATTGCAATGAACGTTTTCCTAACTCCTTATAAGTATTTTCATCAGGCCAGTTGTTTTGATAGTTGGTAGTTGAAAATACCTCTTTGCCCTCTTGCGTATAGATAGTTACCGTTACATCAGGTTTGCAATACGCATCAGGAATTGTCCAAGTGTCGTTCACCCCATCACCATTAGGGGTTACTATATTAGGGATAATGGTAACTTCAAAAACATTCAGTTCAAAAGGCAGTTCATTTTTCCCTGCCGAAGGGCACGATTGTTCTTTTAGCGTATAGTTCCCTGCCATATTTTTAGAGTCTATGTTTAGCCTATTGCCATACATAGTAGTACCATTAGGCTTTGTCCATACAAAGTTGTTACCCCCTTCAGCGATTAGGTATTGCCCCACATTCACATCTATGTGGCGTTCGCGGTCAGAACTGTGTTGTGTAATTTCCTTACCGCGGTTGCCGGTAGCACTGTATTGTACAATTTTCAGGTTGCCAGTGCGGTAATTTTCTATCTTGATGTGCGCACGCTTAGGGCAGCCTCCGTTATTAATTTCTAAGTAATATTCTCCCGTTGCCGATACGATAGCTGTAGGTAATTCGCTATTGATAGGCGTATCACTGCGGTAGTTAGCACTTGTTACTTTATACCATTTGTAAGAGAAACTATCCGCTGCCGATGAGGTAGGGTTAAAGCTTGTAGCCGCAACGGTAAGCGTAAGCGAACCACCAGTGCATAAGTAAGCCGTACCTTTAGTACCTTCCGAAGTGCTGATTTCAAAATCAGGAATAGGCGTAAAAGCTATAATTTTAGGATCTGATACCTTGATGATACTTGTGTTGTAAGTAACGCGCACGGCATAGCGAGCCGAATCAGAATTACCACTGCGGTTTACCACCAATTGTGAGCGTGTTTCGCCAGCGATATTGTTGCCGTCTTTTGTCCATTGGAAGTTGAAGTACTGAAAGTCAGCTCTTTTTATCACTATCTCATTACCTGCACTACTTTTAGTAACAATTTGTTGTACTTCTAAAGTTGTCTGTGTGCGTGTTTCGCAATTAGTTGTTGCCAAGGTACCTACACGTATAGATTTAATGTCGGCTATTGTTTCAAAGTACACAGGAGTAAGCGTAATTTCGGTACCACAACCTCCCATATCAGTAAGTTTCACTTGGTATATATCCACCCCCACAGGCGCACTGCTAATGGTAAGCCTTGCCGAAGTTTCACCAGGAATTACTACCCCGTTCTTTTTCCACTCAATAGTAGGAGTTACCATATTGTGTGATACTTGTAGCACGTTGGTCTTTCCGTTGTAATAAATTTCGTGGTCGTTAGTATCTACCCAATGTGCGGTTACCGTATTTTTTTTCACTACAATAGCTGCCGAAGTAGCAGGGCAACCCCCTGCATTAGCTGCCATATTTGCGTAGAATACCCCCGAAGAGTTTGCTACGTATTCCGTTTTTCCCTTACCTTGTGCCACCTGCACATTGTCTTTAAACCAAGTGTAGATAGTATTGCTGTTAGCTCCTGTAGTAATGGTAAGGGTAGCTGTATCGCTACAATATTCCAATGATGAAGCTCCGCCGTTTATTTTTAGTGCATTAGCATCTTTCAGCTTTATATTCAACTCGTTAGAAGTCGGGATACTTGTATAGTTAGGCGCGGTAGTTTTCACGCGGTATTTGCCATTTTCAGCAGCACTGCTCAGGGTAATTTCAGTAGTATTAGTACCCACATTTGCGTAAGAGCCCGTTGTATTGCCTTCCCATTGGAAAGTAAAGAAAGAATAGTCCGAAGGGTCTACTGTAAGCTCTTGGCTACCCACCTGTGCCGTAATTTTATCAATAGTAACCGTCATACGGTCATAGGTACAATCCTGATAAGCCGATTTGTGTTTTACACTCACCTTGAAGTTAGTAGGCTGTGTAAGGTCAATTTCATTGGTAGTAATCGTAACAGGGCAACTACCTGTTTGGGTTACTTCCACCTTATATTTGCCCGCTGTTGTAGCCGAATAGGTGGCTGCTGTAGCTCCCGCAATTTCGGTGCCGTCTTTAAACCATTTATAAGTAGGTGCTTGTGCCGTAGTACTCACCGTAAAGAGCCTTGTTTTACCAGGCATTAGTACGCCACCCCCGCTGCTTAGCAAGGTAGCCTGCACATTGTCTTTGCGGGTAATCTCAATTTCGTTAGAGCGCACATCGCAGCTTCCACCGCTACCCATTTGCACGTAGTATTTGCCCGCTTTGTTGTTAGGAGCGGTAAAAGAATAGTTGTTATCCCCTTGTGTTTCACCCACTTTGGTGTCGTTATAGAACCAAGTGTATTTGCTACTGCTATTGGCAGGGGTAGCCGTAAGGGTAAAAGATTCGGTAGTACACACCGCTGCCGATGAGGTAGTGAGCGTAACTACTTGGTTGCCCGATACGTCTACTGTGGCGTTGTTAGAGCGTGCATTCACAGCCCCCGAACATTCACCATAGTCTATGATAGCGTAATACTTACCAGCAGTAGTAACGGTATAGGTAGTGCCAGCATCCGAAGCCAAAAGGGTGTCGTTACCTGGGGCACCAGGGTCTTTCATTTTATACCATTTGTAGCGGTAGTTAGTAGGTGTTTTACCACCAGGTAAGGCAGAAACTTTTATAGCTTGTGTATGCCCAGGGCAAAGTGTAACAGCCGCAGGCGATATGGTAAAAATACTAGTAACATCTTGAAAATGTACTTCAAATTCTTCACCTGTTTCTTTTTGTCCGTTGGGTAGAGGTATTTCCCATTGGGCAACCTTCTCTTGGGCAGGACTCGTACTTCTCACCCGCAATTTAAATTTCTTCCCTTGGGTAGTAGTAGGAAACTGAATATTGGTAACCACTTCACTACGTCCATTTTTGTTTTTAACACGTTGAAGCTCAACAGCATTCGTAAAATCACCATTAGCATCCGATAGCTCAATAATGTATTGGTTATCACCATTAGGGAATGGAGGCTGCCAAGCTATCGTTACTTTAAACGAGTTGAAAGTAGCACGAGGACAAGCGTATTTAGAAAAACCTAATTTCACTGATTTCAGCGTCCCTTGCGTTTGCCCATAAGCTACGCCCAGTGCGCTAAAACAGCAAAATAGTACCAAAAAATAAGTTACGTAATTTTTTACTCTCATCTTTTCCTTTGTGTAATTTAAAAACATTGTTAAATGATATAAGGTATATTTGTCTACTATAATCGCACAAAAGTACAAAAAAAATATCATATAAAAAAATACACCTCTTTTTGTGCAAACCTATAATAGGCACTCTGCACTACACAAAAATAATGCCATACTGTTTTCTACTCTATTCTAATCAATTGTATATAAGTCATTTAAAAAGTTTATACTCAATACCTAAAACACACAAAGACACGCTACCTGCCTAAAAAACAGATAGAAAACTTATGTTTTTTTTAAATATAATTTATGAAATCTTTAAGAATAAAAAGGCTGTTTCTATTTTTTAACTTTTTGTCCCGCTTGGCAAATGATACTGATAGCGTTTCCCCCAAAGCCAACGGCGTTCAGCATAATGTATTCTAGTTTTTCGGGTACTTGTGCTGGTGCAGCAAGGTAAGGCACCCCCTTGAAGCTATCGGTTTGCAGCATCTCAATAGCCATTGCCAAACTCAAAGCACCACTTGCTCCATAGGTATGTCCGTGCTGCCATTTGTTGTTGGTAAGCAGCGGCATTTCAGCCCCAAAAACTGCCCCAATAGCATTGGTTTCGGCAATATCACCTTTAATGGTGCCAGTAGCGTGAGTGATAATCACATCAATACGGGGAAAACCAGCACTTTCCAAAGCCCGCCGCATCGCCTCCTGCAAGCAATACCCTTCAGCCGAAAGCGATACACTATGGGTAAGAGTTTCAGTAGCAAAGCCTATCCCTACGATATATGCCAAAGCCTCCTCACGCGCTTCAGCCTCTAAACCAAAACAAGCAGCTCCTTCGCCCAATACCATTGTATTTTGTTTTTTGTTCATATCCAAAGGGCGACAAGGGTAGGGCAGGGGCAAAGAGCTATATATTTTCAGAGCCTTCACCTGTGCAATCGTAAAAGGGGTAAGGGGTGCTTCACTACCGCCTACTAAAAATTTCCGTTCCATACCACTTTGCAACCACGCTGCCGCATTAGCCACCCCGTGTAAGGCTGTAGAACAAGTAATAGAATGCGACATACTAAAGCCCCCACAGTTTAAATCTTGAGCCACCCAGCTACTCACATTGCCCAAAGTAGTAGTAGGCGAAGCTAAGGTTTGGCAGTAGCCATTAGTAAGAAAATCAGAATGATGCAGTTCAAAAAGAGAAGTAGCCCCCCGTGACGAACCAATATTTACCCCAAAGCGTTCGCCCTGCTGCCATCCCGCTTTAGCCACAGCCATCCGTGCAGTGTGCAAGGCGTAGAGTACCGAAGGGTCTAAAGACTCATAAACCTTTTTAGAGAAGCGCAAAGCCTCGATAGTTTCTTTATCCGCAGCACCCAGAGCCCCCACAGCAGTAGGAGTATCGCAAAGCGTATTGTTAAGACTTATACAAGGTGCCGCCAAGCGGTGATAACCCATTATAGAGATTTTCATAATCAGTTTTAAATTTTGCAGCAAAGATACGAAATAATGATGAATGCTAAATGCCCCCCAATTCACAATTCAAAATCTGCCAAACCTTCAGCGAAGGTTCAGCGAAGGATAAGCGAAGGATAAGCGAAGGAAAGTCGGCGAGCTGGCGCAGCGAGTATATGACAAAGATAAGGGGAATATAAGGGAAAGATAAGCGTTTTTTTACCCCCAATTCAAAATTCATAATTCACAATTTATAATTGATAATCAACTGCTTACAAAAAACTTTACCATAGTAACTGAAATTTTAACAGTACTATGTATTGCATAATACTATTTTTTACCTATCTTTGCAACAAATTTATAAATCCCTTTTACTATGGAAGAAATCAATACCGAAAAAATTAAGACCCAAATGCGAAAAGGTATCTTAGAAATGTGTATTCTTTCCGTCATTGATAAAAGCAAAGAAGCCTATGTATCCGACCTTATCGAAACGATGAAAAACGCCGATATGATAGTAGTGGAAGGCACACTCTATCCGCTACTCACCCGACTGAAAAACAGCGGATTGCTCAATTACCAATGGAAAGAATCTCCCACAGGACCTCCCCGTAAATACTACGTACTTACCGACAGCGGCAAACTTTTTTTAAGCGAAACCCTAAAAGCGTGGAGCGAATTACAAACAATGATTAACAAAATAATTTAAAACACTATGGACAAAATCAAAAATATCAGCTTAGGAGGCTTTTCTTTCCTTATAGAAGAAAATGCTTACACTGCACTGAGTCAATACCTTGCTCAGGTGCGCCAACATTTGTTACACAATCCCGATCGCGATGAAATCATCTTTGATGTAGAACAACGTATGGCTGAGCTCCTCAAAGACCGCATCGCCAATCGTGAAGTAGTTATGCAGCACGATGTGCTATACCTGATAGAAGTACTCGGCAAACCCGAACAATATGTAGAAGAAGAAGAACAGCAACAACCTAATAGCTCTGCCGATGCTACTTCGCAAAACTTTTCGGCTACCAAACCACTCTATCGCGACATAGACGACCGCAAAATAGGAGGCGTATTATCAGGTATTGCACATTATTTCAGCATCAACCCCACTAAATTGCGCATCGCCTTTGCGATACTTTTTGCACTTTTCTTTACCTCTGGAGGGCGATGGTTCTTCCCTTTCCACTCAGTTAGTTTCGTTATGTTAGTCTTATATCTCATCTTTTGGATAGTCGTACCTGCAGCTGTTACTACTGCACAGAAGTTGGAGATGCAAGGCACAGCCGTTACTCTCGATTCCCTCGCTACTTATAAGGCAAATACTCCTCCTGCAACCCCTTCCAACAGCACCGCTCCCAAACGCAATTCGCTGCTGCTTACAATCATTTTTGCCGTGTTGGCTCTGCCTTTGCTTTTCACCCTTGTAGCAGTAATTATGGGTATATTTGGGCTCACCTCTGCCAGCGGACTCTCGCTCTTGGTGCTTAACGATTACCTCCCTTTCCTGATAAGCAACTATACCCAGCGCATTATGCTTTATGGCAGCGTGTTTTTGCTGTTATTAGTACCTATTTCGTTGCTTATACTTGTAATCGTTAGGCTCAGTTATAAGCGCTTTCGCAGCACACGTTTGTGGGGCATCCTCACGCTGGCAGCCTTCATCGGCGGACTTATAGGCTTGAGTATCAGCGGAACAACTATCGCCAAAAGTTTTTTAGTTCAGAACCACATTGAGCGCAAAATCAGTATTCCCACCACTGCCGATACGCTCTATCTCAGCATCAAAACTAAGCACGGCAATAGTTTAGCCCTAACGGTTGATACCGATACACTCTTAGTGCAACACGAGTCGTACCTACGCAATATTTTGCCTACTAACGAAGCCGAACCCTACTTGCTATGCAATCAAACCGCTATGGGCAAAACACATAGCCAAGCCGCTCAAAACGCTAAGAATATTCGTATACCCTTAGATATTAAGGATAACCATATTGCTATACCAGATTATTACGAGATTATTAGGGGCAACACCTACCGTGGTCAGAGTGTACACTACCAGCTATACCTTCCTGTAGGCAAGTATATAAAAAGTGCTAAAAAAGGCGAACAACCCTATACCAAATCCCCACATCTCCTCCTCGAAGACGGTCTTTACCAAATGACTAAAGACTCACTACGATTAGTCAATAAAAAATAAGATGCTCAAAAAAGCACATTACGCACAGAGGGTGTTAACATCCCCCCTTAACACATACTCCATGCGCCAGCCTCGCGGACTTCCTTCAAAAGGGGGGAGATGCCGAAGTAGGACTTCCTTCAAAAGGGGGGGAGATGCCGAAGTAGTACTTTTAAAGACTTTTTGGATAGCTTCAGTGGTAGGTGTGAGTAGGTACGAGCTACAAGCTCGCACCAGCGGGGGGAGAGTAGGTACGAGCTACAAGCTCGCACCAGCCGGGGATTGGCAGCAAGCTCGCATCAGTGGGGTTAACATCCCCCCTTCCCCCCTTCAAAAGGGGGG
>NZ_KB291271.1:0-20082 GCF_000318275.2 Capnocytophaga sp. oral taxon 332 str. F0381 | reverse complement strand
TAGCTTCAGTGGTAGGTGTGAGTAGGTACGAGCTGCAAGCTCGCACCAGCATGGAAGAAAAAAACTATGCAATTTGTATTGTTTTTTCGCGAAAAAGTTGTATATTTGCAGAGGTTTTTTTTAAGTAAGTGTACATAGCTTAAAAATAACTGGGTCAGGGATTGTTTATTCTAGTTTTTTTGCTTATGAAAATAATACTTTTTGCTACAGTAAGTTTTTTGACAGCTTTTTTAGGGGTGTTTGTAAAAATAAACAACAAAGAGTTTAATACTCTTGCGAATATATCCCTATTAGTAAGCGTTGCAACTTTTTACTATGCTATCTATTTATTCCTTAAGTATGTAAATAGTAAAAAGAGGGCTTGAGATAAGGTATTGGTAAATCTCATACTCCGTTAGCGCAAGCAGCAAGCTTGTGTCTTTCGCACACACTTTGGCAAACTTTCAAAGTTTGCCAAAGTTTTTTTTACCCCCAATTCAGAATTCAAAAATCTCCTCTTTACAAAAAAAATCATTAAAAAATTTGCAGATTAAAAAAATAGTCGTACTTTTGCACGATATTTTCTAATTAGGCGTTGTCAGCAACCAAAGGCTGGTAGCGTCATATAACTTATTTATTCTCCATTCATTAATATGGCAAAAGAAAAAAATACAGCTGTTCCTAAATTTGATAAGATTTCAATCGGTTTGGCTTCGCCTGAGTCTATTTTAGCAGTCTCTCGCGGTGAGGTTACTAAACCCGAAACTATCAACTATCGCACTCACAAGCCCGAACGAGACGGGTTGTTCTGTGAGCGTATTTTTGGTCCGGTAAAAGACTATGAATGTGCTTGCGGTAAGTATAAGCGCATACGATATAAAGGCATCGTTTGCGACCGCTGTGGCGTGGAAGTTACCGAGAAAAAAGTAAGACGTGAAAGAGTAGGGCACATCAATCTTGTTGTTCCTATTGCTCACATCTGGTATTTCCGCTCTTTGCCTAATAAAATAGGTTATCTATTGGGTTTGCCCTCTAAAAAATTGGATATGATTATATACTACGAACGCTACGTAGTTATCCAACCTGGTATTGCTAAAAATCCCGATGGCGAACCTTTACAATACTTAGACTTCCTTTCTGAAGACGAATATATAAAAATTATAGAAAATCTTCCTGTTGAAAATCAATACTTAGAAGATTCTGACCCTAATAAGTTTGTAGCTAAAATGGGGGCTGAGTGCCTTTTGGAACTCCTTGAGCGCCTTGACCTTGACGAACTTTCATACGAATTGCGCCATAAAGCCAATAACGAAAGCTCTAAACAACGCAAAACTGAAGCCCTCAAACGCCTACAAGTAGTGGAAGCTTTCCGCGAATCAAAGAAAAGTCGCGAAAATAAACCTGAATGGATGATTATGAAGGTGATACCTGTTATCCCACCTGAATTACGTCCGTTGGTACCACTCGATGGGGGTCGTTTTGCTACTTCTGACCTAAACGACCTTTACCGCCGTGTTATTATCCGTAACAACCGCCTCAAACGATTGTTGGAAATCAAAGCTCCCGATGTAATCTTGCGCAACGAAAAACGTATGCTACAAGAAGCGGTAGACTCGCTATTTGACAATACTCGCAAATCATCGGCTGTAAAAACAGAATCTAACCGTCCGCTAAAATCTCTTTCTGATTCATTGAAAGGAAAACAAGGACGTTTCCGTCAGAACCTATTAGGTAAACGTGTAGATTACTCTGCGCGTTCGGTAATTGTTGTGGGGCCTGAACTAAAAATGTACGAATGCGGTTTGCCTAAAAATATGGCTGCCGAACTTTATAAGCCATTCATTATCCGTAAGCTCATCGAGCGCGGTATCGTGAAAACAGTAAAATCAGCAAAACGCATTATTGATAAAAAAGAGCCTGTAGTGTGGGACATCTTAGAAAACGTGATTAAAGGGCACCCAGTGCTTTTAAACCGTGCCCCCACTTTGCACAGGTTAGGTATACAAGCCTTCCAGCCTAAACTGATAGAAGGTAAGGCGATACAGCTACACCCATTGGTATGTACGGCTTTCAACGCCGACTTTGATGGTGACCAAATGGCGGTACACTTGCCATTGGGGCCTGAAGCGATATTAGAAGCGCAACTATTGATGTTGGCATCGCACAATATCCTCAACCCTGCCAATGGTTCGCCTATTACGGTGCCTTCACAAGATATGGTACTCGGTTTGTACTATATTACCAAAGGACGCCGCTCTACCCCCGAACACCCTATCAAAGGAGAAGGACTTACTTTCTATTCTCCCGAAGAGGTGAATATTGCTTACAACGAGCAAAAGTTAGACCTTAATGCCTTTATAAAGGTACGCGTACGCGACCTTGATGAAAATGGCAATGTATATTATCCTATCGTAGAAACTACTACGGGGCGTGTACTATTCAACGAGTTGGTGCCTTTAGAAGTAGGCTATGTAAATGAATTGCTTACCAAAAAATCATTGCGCGACATTATCGGGCGTATCTTGAAAGCTACAAGTATCCCTGTAACCGGTGATTTCTTGGATAAGATTAAAAATATGGGTTACCGCTTCGCTTTTGAAGGGGGCTTGTCGTTCAGCTTGGGCGATATCATCATTCCTCAAGAAAAAGCTGATATGATTGCTGAAGCTAACGGATTGGTAGATGGTATTATGATGAACTATAATATGGGTCTGATTACCAACAACGAGCGTTATAATCAGGTGATTGATGTATGGACATCTACCAATGCACAGCTTACAGAATTGGCTATGAAACGCATCAGTACCGACCAGCAAGGGTTTAACTCTGTATATATGATGCTGGACTCTGGAGCGCGTGGTTCTAAAGAGCAGATACGTCAGCTTACAGGTATGCGTGGTTTGATGGCTAAACCTAAAAAATCAAGTGTAGGTGGGGGTGAAATCATTGAAAACCCTATCCTTTCTAACTTTAAAGAAGGGCTATCAATCCTTGAGTACTTTATCTCTACACACGGGGCTCGTAAAGGTCTTGCCGATACGGCGCTAAAAACTGCCGATGCAGGTTACCTTACCCGCCGTTTGGTAGACGTTTCACAAGATGTAATCATCAATACTGAAGATTGCGGTACCTTGCGAGGTGTAGAAGTGCGCGCCCTTAAAAAGAACGAAGAGGTAGTAGAAACTCTTGGTGAACGTATCTTGGGGCGTGTGGCATTGCAAGATGTATACAACCCACTTACCGAAGAACTATTAGTAGCTGCTGGTGAAGAAATTACCGAAAAAATAATAGATAAAATAGAAGCTGCCCCTATAGATATGGTAGAAGTGCGCTCGGCACTTACCTGCGAGGCTAAACACGGTATTTGTGCTAAATGTTACGGGCGAAACCTTTCTACAGGGCGTATGGTACAAAAAGGTGAGGCTGTAGGGGTAGTAGCAGCTCAGTCTATCGGTGAGCCTGGTACTCAGCTTACTTTGCGTACGTTCCACGCCGGAGGGGTTGCGGGTAACGTTTCGGAAGAAAATAAAACTGAAGCTCGCTTTGACGGTATCCTTGAAATGGAAGACCTACGTGTAGTGCGCGGTAAAGATAACGAACAAAACCCTGTAGATGTGGTAATTCGTTCATCAGAGCTCCGTGTGCTTGACCCTACTACCAAAATGGTACTCCAAACACACGATATTCCTTACGGGGCTCACATATTCGTAAAAGATAAAGAACAAGTTAAAAAAGGTACATTGTTATTCCAATGGGATCCTTATAACGCGGTAATTATCTCTGAATTCTCAGGTAAAATAGCCTACGAAGATATTGAACAAGGGGTTACTTACCAAGTGGAAATAGACGAGCAAACAGGATTCCAAGAAAAAGTAATCGTAGAATCACGTAATAAAAAGCTGATACCTACCTTGCTAATCGTTGATAAAAACGGCGATACACTCCGCTCTTACAACTTGCCTGTGGGCGCCCATATAATGGTGGATAACAACAGCAAGATTGAAGAAGGTAAGGTATTGGTGAAAATACCACGTAGCTCTGCCAAAGCAGGGGATATTACAGGGGGTCTGCCTCGTGTAACCGAGTTGTTTGAAGCTCGTAACCCTTCTAACCCAGCTATCGTTTCTGAAATTGACGGGGTAGTATCATTTGGTAAAATAAAACGCGGTAATAAAGAGGTTATCGTTACCTCACGTTTGGGCGAAGAACGCAAATACTTGGTGAAACTCTCTAGCCAAATTTTGGTGCAAGAAAACGACTTTGTGCGTGCTGGGAAACCTCTATCAGACGGTTCTATTACCCCTGATGATATCTTGCGTATCAAGGGACCTTCGGCTGTACAACAGTACTTGGTGAACGAGGTACAAGAAGTATACCGCTTGCAAGGGGTGAAGATAAACGACAAGCACTTTGAGGTTATTGTACGACAAATGATGCGTAAAGTTGAAATACAAGACCCAGGTGATACGCTTTACCTTGAAGGTCAGCTAGTACATAAAGACGACTTTATGGAAGAAAACGACCGCTTGTTTAGCAAAAAGGTAGTAGAAGATGCGGGCGACTCTGAAAATCTAAAACCAGGACAGATAGTGAGCTTGCGCGAATTGCGTGACGAAAACTCATTGCTAAAACGCTCTGACAAAAACCTTGTGGTAGCTCGTGATATTATCCCTGCTACGGCTATGCCTGTACTACAAGGTATTACACGCGCTTCGTTGCAAACCAAATCGTTCATCTCGGCAGCATCGTTCCAAGAAACTACTAAGGTGCTAAACGAAGCAGCGGTAAGCGGTAAAACAGATAGCCTTGACGGACTAAAAGAAAACGTAATTGTAGGTCATCGTATCCCTGCTGGTACCGGATTGAAAGAGTACGAACGAATCATTGTAGGCTCTAAAGCCGATTTGGAACCTGTTGTAGAAAAGAAAAAATCACGATAAACAATGGACGAAATAGAAAAAGAAGACGGACAATTGAGTATTGAGCTGAGCGAAAAAATAGCTCAAGGCATATACTCCAATTTGGCAGTTATCAATCACTCGGCAACTGAGTTTGTTGTAGATTTTGTGAGCGTAATGCCTGGTATGCCCAAAGGAAAAGTGCGTAGCCGTATTATCCTTACTCCCGAGCACGCCAAGCGCCTCCTGATAGCGTTGGATGAAAATATTCATAAGTTTGAAAATGCTTACGGCAACATCACTAATAAAGATGAACACCAAACGATACCACTATTTGGAGTTACAGGACAAGCTTAAGTAATACAATAATGCAATAAGAACAAACAGCCGCACGACTAATTGTTGGGCGGCTGTTTGACAAAATAACACTATGAAAATAACAGAACACATACAAAAAGCCAAAGGGAAAACACTTTTCTCGTTTGAAGTAGTTCCTCCTAAAAAAGGAAATAGCATAGAAGAACTTTATAAGAATATAGACCCTCTAATGGAATTCCAGCCGCCGTTTATAGATGTTACTACCTCACGAGAGGAGTATTATTATATAGAACACCCCAACGGCTTGCTCGAAAAAAAACTAACACGTATGCGCCCTGGTACAGTGGGCATCTGTGCGGCTATTCAGCATAAATACAAGGTGGACACAGTACCCCACGTGCTGTGCGGTGGATTCTCTAAAGAAGAAACCGAATACTTATTGGTAGATTGCTTTTATTTAGGTATCGATAATGTGATGGCATTGCGTGGCGATGCAATGAAGGAACAACGCTATTTTCAGCCTACTTCGGGAGGACATACCTATGCTTCGGATTTGGTAACCCAAATACACAACCTCAATAAAGGGGTATACCTTAATGGCATTGCTGCCGACCAAAAAGCGGACTTCTGTATAGGGGTAGCAGGATACCCTGAAAAACACTTAGAAGCACCTTCATTGGCTTCGGATTTGCAGCGCCTGAAAGAAAAAATTGAATGTGGCGCTGACTATGTGGTTACTCAAATGTTTTTTGACAACCAAAAGTACTTTGAGTTTGTAGATAAAGCACGAGAAATGGGTATCAACGTGCCTATTATTCCAGGTATTAAGCCTATAGCTATAAAAAAACACTTAAACTTGCTGTCACAAGCCTTCAAAATAGACTTCCCTGAAGCGTTGATAAAAGCAGTAGAGGCTTGCAAAAATAACAATGAGGTGAAACAGGTGGGCATAGAATGGGCTGTACAACAAAGCAAAGAATTGAAGGCAGCAGGAGTACCTGTATTGCACTACTATTCTATGGGAAAATCAGATAATATTGTAAAAGTAATATCGGAGGTGTTTTAATGAAATATTTTTTGATAAAATGCTTCTTTCTGCTCTTTACAATGGCTACAATGGCTCAAACAAAAATTGTAAATAGTGAAGGAACTGCTATTGAATACGTAAATATAGGGAT
This sequence comes from Capnocytophaga sp. oral taxon 332 str. F0381, assembly GCF_000318275.2. Classification (NCBI taxonomy): domain Bacteria; kingdom Pseudomonadati; phylum Bacteroidota; class Flavobacteriia; order Flavobacteriales; family Flavobacteriaceae; genus Capnocytophaga; species Capnocytophaga sp. oral taxon 332. The sequence goes on along the minus strand of NZ_KB291271.1, from coordinate 13,709 downwards.
TGTTGGTACACATAAGGGCTTAATTAGTGATGAAAATGGTGTTTTTTCATTGCAAAAATTAGCACCTAACAGCACCGATAGTATCTACTTTTCGCATATTAGCTATAAAAAGGCAATATTCTTGGCTAAAGACATACAAGACAAGATTGTATTGGAAAAAGCAGATATACAACTACCCGAAGCGACTATAAAAATAAAAACACCTAAAATACAAACACTAAAAAGCAAAGGGATACCCACAATAGTAACGATAGAATCATATTTTGAGACTGACGGAGACGAAAGTGACGGAATAGTGAAAGAAATAGGTGATTTTATTACGCTTTCTAAAGATGCGATGCTTACAGAATTTGAACTTAGTGTTGCAAAAAACACTTACAAAAAAGCAATATTCAGGGTAGAATTATACCAAAGTAATAAAGAACACACTGTTTTTACGCCTCTTACTGAAAAACCAATTTATGTAGAAGTGCCTTATTCGCAGGAAAAACAACATATACAGCAAAAAATAGCTGTTTTTGCACCTAAAGGGGTGCTATGGATAGGAGTGCGATGGGTAGATGCTGAAGGTGAAAAAGATGCAAAACTATCATTTAGAGCAACAGGCGGTTTTGGCTGGATACGTACCGATGATGGAAAAACAAATGAGGTAGAGCGAATACCTTTGGCGTTAAGTATTCCTTTTTCGCTAAAAGGGGCTTTGATAAATAACGATTAAAAGTGGGTGGTATAAGCACTTTCTGTAATATTTTTAAAAAAAAGTTATGGTTGTAGTGTGTAATTAGAAATAATATATTACCTTTGTACCTCAAAAAAACTTTTGATAAAAAACAATGACAGTAGAAGTAAAAAAAGAAGGTAAATTTTCGTACATTGAACAAGGAGAGGGAACGCCTATTATCGTACTACACGGCTTGATGGGTGGGCTTAGTAACTTTGAAGATGTGATTTCTTTTTTTTCAAATAAATATAAGGTAGTAGTACCAGAACTTCCGCTATATACAATGCCGCTGCTCACTACTTCGGTAAAGACTTTGGCTAAATACTTGCACAAATTTATTAAGCACAAAGGCTTTGAACAGGTGATACTTTTAGGCAATTCCTTAGGAGGACACGTAGGCTTGTTATATGCGAAACTGCATCCTAAAAATGTGCTAAAACTGATACTTACAGGAAGTTCGGGCTTATATGAAGCGGCAATGACCAATGGCTACCCACGCCGTGGCGACTATAGCTACGTAAAGAAAAAATGCGAAGAGGTGTTTTACGACCCCGCAGTGGCTACCCCTCAAATTGTTGATGAGGTATTTGCTAACGTATCTGACCGCACCAAACTGATAAAAACATTGGCACTTGCCAAAAGTGCTATTAGGCATAATATGGCTAAAGATTTGCCTAAAATGGATTTGCCCGTATGCCTTATATGGGGCAAAAACGATATCGTAACTCCTCCTAAAGTGGCAGAAGAATTTCACGAGCTGCTACCCAATTCCGAACTACATTGGATAGATAAGTGCGGACACGCCCCAATGATGGAACACCCTGCGGAGTTCAACGAAATTATGAACCGTTGGCTGGAAAAATAAGTAGTTGTAAATGATAAAAAAAGCTGAATTTGTGATGAGTAATTCGCAGGTAGCAAAATGCCCTAAAGAGCCGCTACCTGAGTATGCATTTATAGGACGCTCCAACGTAGGAAAGTCGTCTTTAATTAATATGCTTACCAATCAGAAAAATTTAGCCAAAACATCTGCCCGCCCAGGGAAAACACAACTTATCAATCATTTTAAAATAAATGACCAATGGTTTTTGGTGGATTTACCAGGGTATGGCTATGCAAGAGTTTCAAAAACGACAAAAAAAACATTTCAGAAATTTATTACTAACTACTTTGAACAACGAAAGCAATTGGTATGTGCTTTTGTACTAGTAGATATACGGCACGAACCCCAAAAAATAGATTTGGAATTTATGCAATGGTTGGGCGAAAATGCTGTGCCTTTTGCTATTGTTTTTACTAAAGCCGATAAGCTGAAACCTTTGGCAATAGAACGCAATATTGCTACTTACCAAGAAATACTTTTGAAAAGCTGGGAGGCTATGCCGCCTTACTTTGTCACTTCGGCTGAAAATTATATAGGTAAAGAAGAGTTGGTGGGCTATATAGAGGATATCAACAAGACACTAAAAAATAATTAGAAAAAGTGGGATTGTTTGTCATTGAAGATTTTACGACTTCGTGTGGGGTACGAGTACCTGCGCTGAGGGTTTATTACCAAACGTTTGGTCTGCCATTAGGCAGTGCCCCTGTAGTGGTAGTAAATCACGCCTTTACAGGCAACTCAGAAGTAGCTGGCGAAAAAGGCTGGTGGGGGGCTGCTATTGGCGACCATAAGGTTATTGATACCCTGAAATATACAGTAATAGCTTTTAATATTCCTGGTAATGGCTATATGGGCACCGAAGCCGATATGATTACTAACTATCAGCATTGGGAAGCAATAGATGTAGCCCGTATATTCAACTATGGGCTGCAAGTGCATTTTCAGCTTCAGCAAATATTTGCCTTAGTAGGTTGTTCGTTGGGAGGGGGAATAGCTTGGGAAATGGCAGCCTTAGCTCCTGAATTGTTTCAGCACCTCGTTATAGTAGCTGCTGACTGGAAAGCAACCGACTGGATAATAGGCAATTGCTTGCTACAGGAACAAATACTGAAAAATTCTAACAATCCGCTGCACGATGCGCGTTTGCACGCTATGTTGTGCTATCGCACGCCCTTGTCGCTGAAAATGAAATTTGAGCGTACCACGCACGCAGTGTCGCAATTGTACAACGTAGAAAGCTGGCTACTGCACCACGGCGAAAAGCTTCATAAGCGTTTTTCGCTTACAGCCTACAAACTGATGAACCAATTGGTAAAAACAATTGATATTTCGCGAGAAAGAGGTAGTTTTGCAGCTGCGGTGGCACCTATAACGGCTAAAATTACAATCATCAGCACGGACTCTGATTTGTACTTTGTGCCACAAGAAAACCGCGATACGGTGGCTGAACTGCAAGAATTGGGTAAGGAGGTAAATTATTACGAGATACATTCGGTACACGGACACGATGCTTTCCTGATAGAACACCCTCAATTGGAGTATTTTTTTAGAAATATATTTTAACTTATATAACTAACTAACAAATAAACTAAAATGAAAGAAAAAAAGAAAAATCCTATTACTTGGGTGCCTACCACTTATTTTGCAATGGGGCTACCATTTGTGATGCTTTCACTGGTATCACCTATTATCTTTAAAGATTTGGGAATTGCTAATGACAAAATTGCTTTTTGGACATCGCTTCTTATTCTTCCTTGGTCGCTAAAGCCTATTATCAGTGTGATAATGGAGCTTTATGGCACTAAAAAACAATACATTGTAATTACTGAACTGCTATCGGCAGCTTTGTTTGGCTGGGTGGTGTTTGCACTGGCGCTGCCTAACTTCTTCACTCTTGCCCTTGCCCTAATGGGTGCTATAGCACTTAGTGGCTCTACTCACGATATTGCGGGCGATGGGATGTATATGCACCAGTTGGATGCACCTACACAAAGTCTTTATTCGGGCTGGCAAGGTGCGTTTTACAATTTGGCAAAAGTGCTTGCCAATGGAGGGCTTATCTTCTTAGCGGGCTGGTTGGTAAATAGCAAAGGATTGAGTATTGTAGCTTCGTGGCAGCTGATACTATCTATTTGTGCTATTATATTGGGCTTAGTAGGCTTGTATCACTTTTACGCCTTACCTAATGACCACAAACCTACTACAACAGAGGACTTTTCGGAGAAATCGCAGGAACTATGGCGCATATTTGCTGATTTTTTTAGTAAAAAGCATATATTCTTCTATCTTTTCTTTATATTTTTATACCGTTTTGCAGAAGGATTGGCAATGAAAATAGCTCCTTTATTCTTAAAAGATGAAGTAGCTATAGGTGGCTTAGGGCTTAGCAATGAGCAATACGGCTTGGTGTATGGTACTGCAGGTACGGTAGCTTTTATAGTAGGTTCGATAGCGGCAGGTTATTTTGTAGCTCGTGTAGGCTTGAAAAAAGCTCTTTTTACTCTAGCTTGTGCCTTTAATATTCCTTTTGTAGTCTACCTGCTTTTTGCTTATTTTCAACCATCAAGTTTGATGGTTATAGGAGGGGGGATTGTTGCTGAATATTTTGGCTATGGTTTTGGCTTTGTGGGGCTTACACTTTTTATGATGCAGCAAATAGCCCCTGGCAAATACCAAATGGCTCATTATGCTTTTGCTAATAGCTTGATGAACTTAGGGGTAATGATACCTGGTATGCTAAGTGGCTACTTAAGTAAATATTTGGGCTACGAACACTTCTTTTTATTAGTGATGATTTGTACTATCCCCGCCCTGCTCACTACTTGGTACGTTCCTTTTACTCATCAAGATAAAAAAGAAGAGGAGTAAAAATAATTTTATATATTTGCTGAAAAATATAAGTAATGGTTGATATTGTCATTCCTATCTATAAGCCTATACCTAATAGTGATGAAATATGTGCTCTGCGACAAGGTTTTAAGTTGTTGGCGCACTATGGCATTACCTTTGTATGTCCGGAAAGCTTGGATGTGGCTGCTTATGAGTGCTTTGGAGAGGCTCAGTTTAAGCGTTTTGATGATAAGTATTTCACGGGGATTTATGGCTATAATCAACTGATGCTAAGTGTAGATTTTTATAAGGCATTCTCTCAAAAATATATATTGATTTACCAAACAGATGCTTATGTGTTTGCCGATACATTGCGTGAGTGGTGTGATAAAGATTACGACTACATAGGGGCGCCTTGGCTACGTAGTAGTGAAAGCATTCCTTTGCTGAAAAAAATATGGGACAATACGCTTTGTTTTGTTAAGCAATGCACTAACTATAGAGGGAATCATAACACGCAAAAGAATAAAATACTACTTTATAACGAGGTAGGAAACGGAGGTTTTTCGCTTCGGAAAAGAGAAAAGTTTATAGAGGTATTACAAAGCTTGCATACAGAAGTAGGCATTTACCTGAAGCCTATAAACCAAAGTAACTTTTATGCTGAAGATGTGTTTTTTAGCATAGAACCTCAGCGCAAGGGATTGTCTTTTGCTAAACCTTCGTATAAAGAGGCGTGCGCTTTTGCTATTGAAAACAAACCTGCGAAAGCATTAGCTTATAACAACGGAAAGCTACCTATGGGCTGCCACCGCTGGAATAAAGAAAATAGAGGTTTTTGGAAATCATATATAGATTATGAAGTGTAATTATTTTGAGGGCAAAACAATACTATTGGCAATGCCCAATCATTTTGGGCTGCCCCAGCGATTTAAAGAAAACTTAGAGCATTTGGGCTTCAAGGTTTTCTTACTCCAAAGTACTACAACTTCAATACCATTGAAAGATAAAATTATTCACGGATATAAAAAAATCTTTTTAAATGATAGAACGCATAAACCTACTATTAAAAATAAAATATCAGCAAGAGCGCATTTACAACAGATAGAAGCTATTCCTGCAGTAGATTATGCACTATTTATTCGCCCCGATTTGTTTGATATAGAGGTAGTAAAACGAGCTAAACAAATAGCAGGGAAAGTTGTTGCCTACCAATGGGACGGCTTGAGGCGTTATCCTTTGGCACAACAATACATCAGCCTATTTGACGATTTTTACGTTTTTGATAAAACAGACCTTTCTATCAGTTCTCAACTAAAACATACAACTAATTTCTATTTTGATGATATTAGTTCTGAAGCTCCTATAATACCTAATTCGGTGTTTTTTGTAGGAACTTATATGAAAGATAGGATACCATTACTGCACAAAATTATAACTCAAATAGAAAAGAATGGTTTGGTACCTAATATGTTTTTAGTATCAGATAAAAAAAGAGATTTACCTAATGATATTACATTGCTTAGTGAGGGTTTTTCATTCAAAGAAAGCATAATCAAGATGCAAGCTGCTCATTATGTATTAGATTTGCATAATCCTATCCATAATGGACTATCGTTTAGAACTTTTGAAAGCATTGGTTACCAAAAAAAGCTAATAACGAATAATATTTTAGTAAAAGAATACGATTTTTATAATCCGAAGAACATTTATGTAATAGAGGGTGATAGTTTTGAAGGGTTTGAAACCTTTGTAAAAATGCCCTATGAGCCAATAGAGGCTACTATAAGAGAAAAATATAGTTTTTCGGGTTGGATAGATAAAATACTTAAATGAAAAAAAAACTACTATTTATAGCTCCCGATTATTATGATTTTGATAAAGTTGTACTTGATGGCTTATTGGCTTATAGTGGATATGAGGTAATGAGCTTAACTTCAAATTTTAAGTATCGTTATAAGAACTTTACTGAAAAGATATATAACTTTTTTTTGAAAACTTTCCTGCGGAAAAACTTAAAAAGAGAAAGAACAGAACGTTATATATTAGAAAAGCTTGATCAGGCAGAAAGTTATGACGTTTTGTTGGTAAATGCGCCTTATTTGCTAACGCCTCACCAACTGGATATTGCACTAAAAAAAAGTAAACAATCAATAGTTATTTTTTGGGACAGTATTAAGAAAATACCAATGCAGGAGGATTATATAAATAAATTTGATGTAGTTTATAGTTTTGAACCTGAAGATTGTAAGCGTTATGGGTTGAAAAAAATTACTAATTTTTATTTTTCCGAAGAAAAGTCCTTGTCACAATGTTATGATGTATGTTATTTAGCTACTTATGATGATAGAATAGGGGTAGCAGAACGTATTTTTGATTACTTTAAAACGCATAGTATTAAAGCAAAAGGTAGAATATTTGTTAGTAAAGCTCACAAGAAAGTTCCTTTACTACCACAAAATATAGAAGTTGTTACTTCTATAATGCCATTTACTACAGCTTATAAATATTATTTGGATAGCAAAATTATCTTAGACATTGCGCATCCTCATCAGAAAGGTTTGTCATTTCGTCCTTATGAAGCAATAGGCTTCAGGAAAAAGTTAATTACTACGAATAAAGATATACGGAATTACGACTTTTACAACCCTCATAATATCTTTGTAATAGATGATGTAAATGATTTTGTAATTCCAGAAACATTTTTTAATACTGATTACTGTGAGCTTCCTTCTGCGTTAAAAGAAAAATATCACATTAAAAATTGGATAAAACATATATTAGATGATGAACACTAAAATATACTTTCTATGCCCTAACAATAGCTTTATCAGTGGGGGGGTTAAACAAATATATAGACAAGTAGAAATCTTAAATAATAATGGCATTCAGGCTGCGGTATTATTGCAAGGCGAGAGTAAACAAAAATGGTTTCATACTACGGCTCCTATCGTTTATAGTCCTTATCTGTTTAAGATACTCAAATATACACTTCAAAATAGAAAAATATCGCTTAGAAAAAAAATGAAGCTATACTTTTTAAAGCAAAAAAGTGTAGCTTTAGACGAAAATACGATATTGGTGATTCCTGAAATTTATGGTGATAAAATAGATAAAATAGCACTGGGTATAAAAAAAGTAATTTTTAACCAAAACTGCTATTACACATTCAATCAATACGACATTAATACTGACTATCCTCAAACTCCTTATACCCATCCTGATGTATTGGCTACTATAGTAGTTTCAGAAGATTCTTTGGCTTATCTCAATTATACATTTGCTAAAGCCAAGGTGTATAGGTGCGTTTTAGGTATTAATAGTAAAATATTCTATTATTCTCCCGAAAAACAACGCCAGATATGTTTTATGCCAAGAAAGTTAACTGATGATGTATGCCAAGTGTTACAAATTCTTAAGCAACGAGGCAGTTTGAAAGGATGGAAACTAATGGCTATAGATGGCAAAAATGAACAAGAAGTAGCTCAAATAATGAGGGAAAGTACTTTCTTTTTGAGCTTTAACCATCGTGAAGGTTTTGGACTACCACCTGTAGAAGCAATGGCTTGTGGTTGCTATGTAGTAGGATACGATGGTGAAGCTGGAAAAGAGTATTTTAAAGATGAGTTTTCGTCAGTCGTAAAAAGTGGTGATATTATAGCTTACGTAAAGAAAATAGAAGAATTACTTGCACTTTACGAAGCATCTCCTCAAGTTATTATACAAAAAGGAGAAAAAGCCTCCAACTTTGTGCTGCAAAACTATTCTATGGACAATGAAGAAAAATCTATTATAGCAATATGGAATAACCTACTGAAACAGCTATGATTGTACCATATTTTCGTCCTCTTTGAAAAAAATAAAGATTAGAAATGGGAATAGAATAAGAATTCCTGCAAAATAGTTAATAATTACATCGGTATTCATCAGTAGCAGAAAGATTATTATGGTAAAAGCAATACTATTATCTTTTGCTAAAATAGATTTTTGGTAAGTAAAGAATAACCATAGTAATAGCAAAGACAATCCAATACCCCCTAAATCAATCATAATGGCTAAAAAATCATTGTGAATGTGCATTTGTCCAACTACTTCTCTTGATAACATTTTTTCAGTAGCACTTCCACTACCTATAATAGGGTGCTCAAATATATGCTGATAAGCACTACTTAACATCTTCTCGCGTATAGGATCAAAAAAATAGCTAATATGAGTTATTAGTAAATAAACACATAAAGAGACGATTAAAAGAATAAGCATTTCCGCAGATACGCGTTTTTTGTTGCTCCATTTTTTAGTAAAATGAAACCATAGTAATAAAAAAACACATAATGGCAACCCTATAATTACAATACGAGCTTGTACTATAAATGAAAAAAACAATAAAAGAACGCCATATAAAATGACTTCAAAAGAAGAAATATATTTATTATCTTTCCGATAACCTAATAGAACTCCTAATCCCCACACAAGTAACATTACCCAAGCTATAAAACTTGGATGGTGAAAAACAGACCACGATAAAACTTCTCCAGAAGGCATATACCCCTTGTTTAAAGTAAAAAAGCTAAAAAAAGGAATACCAATATTTTTACTTACCAATGTATAGGTACATATGTTTAGTGTAAGTAAAAGCAAGAAAAGTTTGAAGCTAAGCACAACAAAAGTGCGAGTTTCAGCCTTTTTTACTCGAAAAAACAAGCAAACAATAGGTGCTGCTAATAGCAAATAAAGCATATCATCAAACATATCATACCACGCAAACTCTTTGTATTCACTCCATAAAATACCTAAATATTTAAGAGCTATTAGAGCAAAAAAAGATAACATTACTTTATTAGGTTTTATATACTGTCGGTAAATAAGCCCATAGAGTGCACACAAAAACAGCAGTAATAAGTCTAAACGCAGTGTTATTTTATGTTTATAGGTCCATAAGAAGACAATCGCAACCCCTGTACATATAATCAAAGAACGAAGATATTCCCCTCGGGTAAATAATATTTTATGACGAAAGAACATCCATAAAGCTACGAGAAAAGGACAAAAATAAAAACCTATTTTGAAGAAAAGTACACTAAAATTTTCTTTTGTCCATAGTTCTGGGTGGTAGTAACTGCCAATGAATGATAGCAATAAAGCAACTAATGAAAATATAGGAAAATAAAGATTAGTAATTTTATGCATTAGGTTTGTCATATAACATTAAATTTACATCAAAAGTAGTTGTGATGATTAATTACTCCCGCAAAAATACAAAAAAAATCCAAACCACCAACCAAAAAAAATCAATCTTCAGGAAACTCCAGTCGTAATTGTATGTACTGCGGCTTTTTAGGAGTGTCTTCCCGTTCTTCATTATTTAGGTGAGATACCGAAATCCCCAGCAAGCGTACAGATTCTTTCAAGCGTTCTTGGTAAAGCAATTCCCGAGCGTACAATACAATTTCCTCTTGGCTACTGATAAACTCAGCCAGCGTTTTGCTACGTGTTTGCACTGTAAAATCACTATATTTTATTTTCAAGGTGATAGTGCGTCCGGCTACCTCTTGGCGTTGCAAGCGCCTTGCAACATCTTCAGCAATAGCCGAGAGCGCCTCCTCCATATAAATTTCACTAGTAAAATTTTCTGCAAAGGTATGTTCTGCCCCCACCGATTTCCGTATCCTAAACGGCTGCACCTCAGCGCGGTGAATACCCCTTGATAATTCATAAAAGTACAGCCCACTATTGCCAAAGTTGCGTTCTAAGAAAGCCAACGATTTTTCCCGCAAGTCCTTACCCTTAAAAATCCCCAGTTCGTACATTTTTTGAGCCGTAACCTTGCCAATACCATAAAATTTTCGCACGTCCAATACGTCCAAAAAATCCTGTACCTCATCAGCCGTTATGGTTGTTTGTCCGTTAGGTTTGCGAAAGTCGCTTGCTATTTTAGCTACAAATTTATTTACCGAGATACCTGCCGAAGCCGTAAGTCCTGTTTCTTCAAAAATCCGTTGTCTAATTTCCTGAGCGATAAGCGTAGCCGAAGGATTATTTTTTTTGTTTGTAGTAACATCCAAATAAGCCTCATCTAGCGACAGCGGTTCCACAAGGTCAGTATAATCGTGAAAGATACCCCGTATTTGCAATGAAATTTCTTTATAACGCTCAAAGCGAGGAGGAACAAAAATCAGATGCGGACAGAGCCTCCGTGCTTGTGCACCGCTGATAGCACTGCGTACCCCATAGCGCCTTGCCTCGTAGCTTGCCGTAGCAACCACCCCACGCCGTTCAGCACCCCCTACAGCAATAGCTTTCCCGCGCAATTCAGGAAAATCCAACTGCTCTACCGAAGCAAAAAAAGCGTCCATATCTATATGAATAATCTTTCGCAAAACCCCTATTTTAGTTCAAAATATTTCCCAGGTAGCGGTTGGATAAGGTTTTTTATTTCCAGCTGAAACAGCAAGTTCGATACTTGGTAAATAGGCATTTGGCAGTCCAAGGCAAGTGCATCAAGCGATTGTTTTCCACCATTCAGCAGCGAGTCGTAAACAACCTGTTCATCAGCAGTAAGATCAATAAAAAGCTCCTGTTGCACCCCTTGTTGGGCAGGAGTATCCCATTTTAGAGTATTAACAATATCTTTAGCCGAAGTAATCATCAATGCTTTGTTGCTGCGTATCAGTTCGTTGCAACCAATACTCATCGCATCGGTCGTCCTGCCTGGCAAAGCAAAAAGCTCCCGTTCATATGAGTAAGCAATATCAGCCGTTACCAAGCTCCCCCCTTTGTTCCCCGATTCTATCACCACAGTAGCTTCCGATAAGCCCGCAATCAGCCTATTCCTACTCAAAAAGTTCTTCCTATCAAATTTAGTTTCAGTACCAAAGTCCGTAATAAAACCACCATTTTCTTCCACCTCGTGGTTGTATTTGCTATGCGCAGCAGGGTAAGTAATGTTTAGTCCGTGAGCCAAGCAAGCCACTGTTTGCAACCGATGTTTTATAGCAGTCTTATGAGCCGTAATATCCACCCCATAGGCATAGCCACTTACGATTACCACGTCCAAGTAAGCCAAATCTTCTATCAGTTTTTCGCAAAAAGCACAACCATAAGCCGTAGCGTTGCGCGTACCCACGATGCTCAGCACGCGTTTGTTATGCAGGTTAATACGTCCCCTTTGGTAGTAGAGGATAGGGCTATCCACACATTGCCGCAATAAGGCAGGGTACTCCTTATCCGTATAAGTAATGATGCTGATATTGTTTTTTTCAGCGTAGCGCAATTCGTTTTCAGCCAAAAGCAAGTTCGGAACACGCAAAAGCTGTTCAATAATTTTACTACCGATACCCCCCACACGTTCCAGCTGCTGTTTTTTTTGTGCAAATACATTTTCAGCGCTACCAAAGTAGTTTATTAGCTTTTTAGCAGTAATATCACCTACTAAAGGAGTGTTTTTTAGAGCGATAAGGTATAATAAGTCATTATTCATAATCGTTAAACAAAGCCTCTGTCATAAAATCATAAAACGGACGCATAGCCAAAAGCACATCAGCGGCACGAGCTACAAAATTGTCAGCTTCCACCTCAGCCCTACTAAAATCACGTTTCAGCAAAAATTGTTTTTTACGCAGATAAGCTATCATCGGGTCATTTTTGTCAAACCCTTTAGGAGCCGTTTTTACCTCATCGCCAAAGAGTTTCCCATCAAATTCACGTACGATACCCTCACTTTCCATCACAGCTTTAAAGGCGTCAGCTTCAGCCGCAATTTCCTGCCTAATACGCAGCAAGTCCTCCTTATTTGGATTGAAAAAACCACCCCCTACAAAACACTCATTTATCCCCAAGTGCACGTAGTAACCACCCCTATATTGTGGTTGTTGTCGCTGAAAGTAAAGACCAAAGTGCGTTTTATAAGGCGTTTTATCTTTTGAAAATCGCAAATCGCGATAAATGCGATATATTTTCATATCACTCACATAGTCCTGAGCCGCCACGCGGTTGTAAATTTCATTGAATATATGAGTAGCCTCTTCTTTAGCAAGAAGAAAAAGCTCCTGATGAGAGTCAAACCACTCCTTATTATTGTTTTTTGAAAGTTCCTCTAGAAAATTAAAAATATGCATAATAAAAGTTTAATTTTTATAACAATTTGTCCAAGGTTGTTCGTCAGTATTTTTACAACCCATTATTAGATTTATGAGGGAATAGTCATTTCTATAAATTACAGCTCCGATTAGTCTTTAATGCTTGTAATAAATTTCATCTTCTTGTAATAATCTCGTCATCATATTAGAACCATATACAAGATTCCTATCCTTCTCATCAATAGTAAAAAGAGGTTTTTTTGCTAAATCCTCAGCAATATCCCAAAGCGTCTTCTTTTTAGAAACTACCGCTTCCTCCCTCTCTAAGTCAATAGATTTTTTTGTCAACCCCATTGCTTTAATTCTTTTTGTTTTTTCTAATACCATAATTAACATGTTACGTCCTAAAAAAGGTTTACAGTTATTTTGTCAGTTTGATTAACATTTTTTACTACTAATAAAGTTCTATTTTCTAAGCAAATTATTATCTTTGCAGCTCACATAAACAAGAATAAACTCTGTTATAGATACTATACAAAATACTCAGCAATTCATCTTTTCTTAGTTTTAGGTAAGGTACTTCTTTATTTTTTATGACATTCCTCTTTTTTTCAATACTTTGATTGTAAAAAGCCTTTAAAAAACTTACCTATTTTAAAACTAACTCTTATCTATGCAGACTCTGTAAAATACACTGAATCAGGTGTTTTAAAGCCTAAAGAAGTATGTAAACGATTACTATTGTAAATCAAAATAGCTTCTTTGACAGCCCTTAGAGCCTGTTTTTCATTTTTAAAAGTATCATCTAAGCCATATTCCTGCTTAAGAATACCATTAACTCGCTCAGCACAAGCATTTTCGTAGCAATGATTTTCCTCTGTCATACTGATTGTAATGCGCTTCTTTATCAGCAAACCAGTATACTCTTTACAAGAATACTAAACACCACGATCTGAGTGATGAATAAGCGGTTGTGTACTATATCCCCTTGAGCTCGTTATCAAATCTACAGAAAAGTTTTCTACCTCCTTCAGACTTGTTTACCTTTCGTTTTTCCTTAACCCAATCTAAAATAAGTTCTTCGGAAAGTCCCTCTTTTTCAAGGGCTTTTACAGCCTTGTAATGAGCCTGACGAGTAATATTAAATACCTTGCAAGCAGCTCCTACACTTACTTGTTTTTTCTCGGAAAGTATTTGGATA
>NZ_KB291270.1:80888-82775 GCF_000318275.2 Capnocytophaga sp. oral taxon 332 str. F0381 | reverse complement strand
AAAATATGTATAAAGTTATTAAAATAGTTATTATTATGGGTATATTAAGTAGTATTTTTTCTTGTAAAGTAGAAAAAGACATCTTTATATATAGAACAGAGGAATTCAAAAAAAAGGAACAAACATTTAAACTTTCATTGGATGAAGCAGGGCAAGAATGTATAAAATATATTTTAAAAGAAGAAATAGCTAATGATGGTTTTTTTGATTTGGATATTATATATGGAGATTATTATATTTTTAAGCCGAAGTGGGAACCATATAACTTGAAAACAGGAAACTATAATTTATCTGGCATTTGGCTTAATGGTAACACTGGGGAAATAAAAGAAGTTAAAACAAATAAAAGAATTAAGGTCATACTAGAAAACACTAGTCATATATCTTATACGAGAAGAATTGAGAAAGATAAGGAGGAAAATTGATGAAAAAGTTTCATTCAGTTTTAGCTATAGGGTATTTATCCTTGAGAAGTGGTAATTACTCCTTCTCCACCAAATGCCTCAGCCCAAGGCTTCAAGTGGACATAAGCTTATCTTTACTGAAGATGAGAGCATCTTGCTTACTGATAAGAATGGCAATGTGATTAAGTTGGATACTCAGGGCAAAAATATAGAAATTTCTGCGCCTGAAACTATTAATATTACCGCTAAAAACATCAACTTAAAAGCAAGTGACAGCATTGATTTGGATGCCAATGTAAATATCACTGAAACAGCAGGAATGGCTAAGAGAAGTGATATTGGTGGAGATATGTTTGTATATGTAAATGGTGCTTTAACTGAAAAGATAGAAGGTGATTTACATAGTGAAACAAAAAAGGGAAAACTATGCTAAATAGTGAGGGAGAAATTGAAAGTAATAGTGCTGAAATGATAAATCTTAATGCTGAAGGTAAAATACAAGGGAACAGTAATGAAATCACTAAATTTTGATGAAGATAAATTAAAAGAACAATAAAAATTGACTTAGAAAATCTAAAAGAGTTATGAAAATTTCATTTATTTATATATTTTTTAGTTTGTTGCTTATAAATTGTAAGAACAATGAAGTTCAAAAATTCTTAAGCTATGAAAAAAAAGAGAAATCAATATCTATTACCATTAATGATAAAACCTCAATAAATAATAAAAAAAATTTAAACAAACTATTTTATCGTTTATTAGAAATAGATAATGAGATTTTAATAGACACTCTTTCCTCTATTGAAATTAAAGGAGATATTTTAATGGATAGGTTGTCTATGGATTGGTATTTATTAAAAATAAAAAAGATTGATACTATTTCAGGAACTGTCAATATATACATAGGAGAAGAGTCTCAATATGAAGATGACCCTAAATTATATGAATGGGGTGAAGTAATGAATAATAGATATATTTATCATATAAAAAGAAAAGGAAAATATTTATCTATATGTAATAACCTAACAGAAGGTTATGAAGATTTATGTATAGATAAAGATAGTATAAAAGAAACTAATTTAAAATATTATATCTATGAAAATAATGAATGATATGGAATAAAAAACTAATTAATATCTACAATAAATAAAACAAGATAGAACAATGAACAATCTACTCACCCATTATCCTGTGAATTGGATAGACGGAATGAAGCTAAGCAGCAGCCATTTTATTGCTGTGCAGGACTTTGTTACCGACAGCGTTAGAGGTGCCATAGCCTTGCAAACCACAGACCTTAACTACGGCTTACAACCTGTGGCAAGCGATTCGGTAAAGATGCACGTGCTGTTGGATCACTACAATCAGCTACAACTAACCCTTGAAGAATGCCACGCCGTTACTCCTAATGGAATACGTATACAAATCAGTGCCTCACAAGAAGGACAAACCTTAACGCTGAGCAAGGATATGACAGAAATGA
>NZ_KB291270.1:80218-80868 GCF_000318275.2 Capnocytophaga sp. oral taxon 332 str. F0381 | reverse complement strand
AGATGCCATAGCCCTGCAAACCACAGACCTTAACGCTAAGCAAGGATATGACAGAGATGAAAGGTAATGCCACTTTTTCTGTTATTACTAAAGTTGAAAACTCTGAAAAAATATTGCTATGAATTATCTTGTATATTTTATTATTTCTTTTCTGTTTTTTTCTTGTAGTAAAAATATCAAAATATCCGAAATGGATAAATCTTATAATGCTAGAATTTTACAGATTATGAATGAAAACTCATCTTACAAGTTTAATTATTTCTACTATGAAATAAAAAACTATACCCATAAGGATTATAGCAAGGTAGCATATGAAATAGAAGATTTTGTTGATAATAGTTATATTTCATCTATTGCGAAAAATAAAAGAGCAGAGATATATTGCTTTTTTTATTTTAAAAGATGGTGGTATAGGAGAATTAACTTGAATGATACCGAAGAAATTAGCGATAATGGCTTAATTTACGATAGAGATTTAATCGCATTAGTTGAGTTCATATTAGATGAGAATAAAAATTATATTAAGAAAATTATTGTATATAATAAAAAAGAGATAATGTATGAAAGAAAAGAGATTTTGGATTAAGTTATAACCAACAGTTGAGTAATTAGAATTAAAATATGTATAAAGTTATTAAAATAGTTATTAT
>NZ_KB291270.1:28833-80198 GCF_000318275.2 Capnocytophaga sp. oral taxon 332 str. F0381 | reverse complement strand
TATGAAAGAAAAGAGATTTTGGATTAAGTTATAAGCAGCAGTTGAATAATTAGAAATAAAAATATGTATAAAGTTATTAAAATAGTTATTATTATGGGTATATTAAGTAGTATTTTTTCTGTAAAAAATAAAAAAACTTTGCCAAAGTCTTAAACTTTAGCAAAGTTAATTACATTGTTATCTACATTTTATTACTAATTGCTTGTAATTTGTTCAAAATTGCGCTTTACAAAGTCGGAAAGTTCTTTGCCTTTTAGCAATCCCTGCGATAAACGAGCTAAATCAAAGGCTTGTTTTATAAGAGTTTCTTTATCAGCCTCTGCAGGGGCAGCTAATATTGCATCTGCTAAGGGAGAATTACTATTCACCACCACGTGATATATTTCGGGTAAGCCCATAGCCATCATTCCGCCACCTGTAGCACTCATTTCCTTCATACGGCGCATAAATTCAGGTTGATTGATAACAAAAGGCATATCATCACTACCCAAGTCCTCTAACTGCACCATATATCCTTCTTTAGGCACTACTTTTTCTATCGCAGCTTTTAGTGTTTGTTTTTCTTCCTCGCTATGTTTAGCAATTATAGGCTCGTCTTTTTCAATAAGCTTTGTTATAGGAGCAGCATCTACACGAGCAAAAGTGAGTCCTTCGTTATCCCCTTCTAGTTTCTGTATCAAATGAGATACGATAGGGCTATCTAATAGCAGCACTTGGTAGCCTTTTGCTGTAGCTTCCTCTATAGCAGCATATTGTTGTTCCTTATTTTGGGCATAAAGCACTACTATTTTACCATTTTTGTCTGTTTGAAGCGACTGAATTGCTTCTTTTAGTTCGGTAAGAGTATAGTATTTGCCATCTACAGTAGGATATAGCACAAAATCGGCTGCTTTTTCATAGAATTTATCATCGGTGAGCATACCATATTCTAATACCACCTTAATATCATTCCATTTTTGCTGAAAATCCTCACGATTATTAGTAAAAAGCTGTTTAAGTTTATCGGTAACCTTACGCGTAATATAGGCACCTATTTTCTTCACATTGCCATCAGCCTGCAAGTAAGAGCGTGATACGTTTAGCGGAATATCAGGAGAGTCTATTACCCCTTTGAGCATCGTCAAAAAGTCAGGGACAATACCTTCTACATTATCGGTTACAAACACTTGGTTTTGGTAAAGCTGAATGCGGTCTTTTTGCAATTGTATATCTCCGCTAAGCTTTGGAAAATACAAAATACCAGTAAGGTTAAACGGATAATCTACATTCAGGTGAATGTAAAACAGCGGTTCATCGAACTGCATAGGGTACAAACTATGGTAAAACTCCCTATAATCCTCATCGGTAAGGTCGGCAGGTTTTTTAGTCCACGCAGGGTGAGTATCGTTGATGATATTATCTACCGTAACGTATTCCGTTTTGTAGTCTTCAGTAGCATTTTCAGGGCGAGGCAAAGCCTCTTGTTTAGTACCAAACTTAATAGGCACAGGCATAAAACGATTATATTTGCGCAAGAGCTCGTCTATGCGATACTCTTCCAAAAACTCAACCGAATCATCATTGATGTGCAGTATAATTTCAGTACCACGTTCTGTACGCAAGGTAGTTTCTTCTAAAGAATACTCTGGACTACCATCACACACCCAACGCACAGCAGGTGCATCGGTATATGATTTGGTTATGATTTCCACCTCGTTAGCCACCATAAAAGCCGAGTAGAACCCAAGCCCAAAATGACCAATCACCCCAGCATCTTTAGCCGTATCTTTATATTTTTCTAAAAACTCTTCAGCTCCCGAAAAAGCAATTTGGTTGATGTACTTTTCCACTTCTTCGGCAGTCATACCAATCCCTTGGTCGGTGATATGTAAGGTTTTAGCTTCTTTGTTTATTTTCACCTCAATCAGCGGATTGCCATAATCTACCTTAGCCTCACCAATACTACAAAGGTGTTTCAGCTTCAAAGTAGCATCAGTAGCATTAGATACAAGCTCACGCAAAAATATTTCGTGGTCGCTATACAAGAATTTTTTAATTAGCGGAAAGATATTTTCCACCGAAACGTTTATATTACCTTTCATTTTGTTTTATAATTATTCTGTTATTATTTTTCAGTTCTATACCATAGCCAAAAGAATACCAAACTGCTTTCAACTGCCAAATTGTCAGTTCTTATCCCCTTCAATTAATTACATCTTTACTATTATCTTACAAATCGATTGTTCAGTTACTATTCCCAACAAACCTTCATAAGAGGAAAGTAAGCAAACAATAGCAGTGAGATTGACCAAAAATAAAAAAATAATCATTGAGTATTGTCAATTAAACATTATTTTGTACTTTTGGGCGATAAACACTACAAACAAACAGCCTTATGCTCATCATTCCTAAAAATTACCATTCTCCTTATGGGATTATGGATACCGAAAGAGCTATCAAGCTCATCAAAGATACATTTGAAACTACTCTTGCTAAAGCACTGAATCTCACCCGTATATCAGCGCCATTATTTGTGCGAAAACGCACAGGACTCAACGATAACCTCAGCGGCGTAGAACGACCTGTAACTTTCCAAATGAAACACTATCCCGATGACGATATAGAAATTATCCATTCCTTAGCCAAGTGGAAACGCTTAGCCCTAAAACGCTATGGCATCGCAATGCACGAGGGTATTTATACCGATATGAATGCTATCCGCCGTGATGAGGAATTGGACAACACACATTCTATTTACGTAGACCAATGGGACTGGGAAAAAATCATTACCCCCCAGGAACGTACTTTGTCATATTTGCACTATACAGTACGACAAATATACCAAGTATTTTTAGCTACTGAAGCACAGCTTATTGCACAATATCCTCTATGCCGAAAGTTATTGCCACCCGAAGTTACTTTTATTACCTCGCAAGGCTTAGAAGATCGTTACCCTAACTTATCACCCAGTGAGCGCGAACAAGTTTTTGCTAAAGAAAAAGGGGCTATCTTCATCACTCAAATAGGTAACACCCTACGTTCAGGCAAAAAACACGACAATCGTGCCCCCGACTATGACGATTGGCAGCTGAATGGCGACCTTATCTTTTGGAATCCAGTGCTCGACAAAGCATTAGAGCTTTCGTCTATGGGTATTCGTGTGGATGAGAATTCGCTTAGCCAACAGCTAAAAACTGCCAATGCCGAAGAACGCAAACAGCTTGAATATCACCAAATGTTGCTAAAAGGGCAATTGCCACTTACCATAGGTGGAGGTATAGGTCAGTCTCGTATCTGTATGTTTTTTCTGCAAAAAGCCCATATAGGCGAAGTGCAGGCTTCAGTATGGACAGATGATATGGTACGACTTTGTGAAAACAACGGAATGAAACTTTTGTAATTTGCTAATTATATCGTATTTTTGCACCCAAAAAGAAAACATAATTCACTAAAAATGGCGCACTTAAAACACGTACGTAAATACTTTTTTAAATACAAATACCACCTCCTTTTAGGAATCTTTATTACTATTATATCACGTGTATTTTCACTCTTTATGCCCCGATATGTAAAGAATGCGATTGCTGCTATTGAAAATTTTGCTCGTTCTACTACCAAAAATACAGACCAAATAATATCATTGCTCATAGAATACGCTGCTATTATCATTGGAACTACCATTATTTCGGCAATTCTTATGTTTTTTATGCGCCAACTCATCATCAACGTGTCTCGTTACATAGAATACGATATGAAAAATGAGATTTTTGCCAAATATGAGCAACTATCATTGAGCTTTTATAAGCAAAACCGCGTTGGCGACCTGATGAATCGTATTAGTGAAGACGTAGGAAAAGTACGTATGTATGCGGGTCCTGCCATAATGTACAGCGTGCAAACCATCACGCTTCTTGCTTGTGTAATCCCACTGATGTTTATCATTTCGCCGAAACTTACCCTCTTTACGCTTATCCCACTGCCTTTGCTCTCAATTCTCATCTACACAATGAGCAAAAAGATAAACGTAGAGACAATGAAAGTACAAGCTTTTTTATCTGATTTTTCTACCTTTTCACAAGAAACCTTCTCGGGTATAGGGGTTATCAAAGCCTACAACCACGAAAATACTACCCAAAAACAATTAGCCACATTGGTAGAAGACGGACGACAAAAAAACATCAAATTAGCCAAAATACAAGCCTTCATCTTCCCGGCAATGATACTGATGATAGGGCTGAGCCTTATAATAGTGATATTCGTTGGGGGCAGACTTTATTACACAGGCGAAATACAATCTATAGGGGTGATTGTAGAGTTCAGTATCTATGTAATGATGCTTACTTGGCCTGTAGCTACCGTAGGCTGGGTGAGCTCTATAATGCAGCAAGCCGAAGCTTCTCAAAAACGCATCAACGAGTTTCTTGCTGTAGTGCCCCAAATACGCAATCTAAACCCACACCCTACCCCTATCAACGGCAATATAAGTTTTGAAAACGTATCTTTTACCTATGACGATACACATATACAAGCACTTAAAAATGTGTCTTTTGATATTAAAGCAGGACAGACGGTAGCTATAATAGGCAAAACAGGTAGCGGAAAAAGTACCATTTTAGACCTTATATCACGTATGTACGATGCTGATGAGGGCAAAATACTCATTGCTGGACAGCCTATACAACAGCTAAACCTTCACAATCTGCGGCAAGCCATTTCGGTAGTACCTCAAGAGAACTTTCTATTCTCGGATACCATTCGCAACAACCTGCGCTATGGCAATAACGCTACCGAAGCGCAAATGATAGAAGCCTGCGAAAAAGCTGTAGTACATCACAATATTATAGATTTCACACACCAATACGACAGTATGCTGGGCGAGCGAGGTGTATCGCTTAGCGGTGGACAGCGCCAACGCGTAGCCATTGCTCGCGCCCTGCTAAAACCTGCTGAAATTTATTTGCTAGACGATTGCCTTTCAGCCGTAGATACCGACACTGAAGAGAAAATACTTAGCAACCTGCGCGATAGCCTTCAGCACAAAACAGTTATTATTGTTAGTCACCGCGTATCGGTAGCCAAGTACGCCGACAAAATATTGATGCTCAGCAACGGAGAATTGGTTGAGCAAGGAACCAAAGAAGAGCTTTTAGCCAAAAATGGTGCTTTCAAAGCCTTTTACGACACCCAAACATTCTAACACTTTACCAATAATCACTAACCTCAACAACGAATCATCAGAAAAAATGATAGAAAAAGCGCAAAGCCTATACACACAACAGCTGCCTTTTGTATGCACAAAGCAACCTTTTAGCAACAAAGTAAGCCTACATTGGCAAACTGACGACACCTTGCATTATTTTCAAGAAAATCGGGCAACTGAGGGCTTTTTATTCGCCCCTTTTAGCAGTGATAGTCCCACTGTTTTTCTTCCTTTTAGTACCGAAAATACTTTAGAAAGCTATTTGCCTACCGAAAAAGCAGATATTCCCACTCAAACTGCTTTGCCCAACAACGAAGCTGAAAAAGCACAACACATTGCTTTGGTAGCAAAAGCTGTACAAGCAATACAAGAGGGCAAACTAGAGAAAGTAGTGCTTTCTCGCAAAATAACACTAAACAAGGCGGCTGACCCTATAAAGAGTTTTCAAAATATGCTGGTGAGCTACCCGAGTGCTTATTGTTATTTATTCTATCACCCACAAGTAGGCACGTGGTTAGCAGCCACCCCCGAAGTGTTATTACATTACCAGAACGGGCATTTTAGCACAATGGCATTGGCGGGCACACAGCCTTTTAAGGAGGGTGAAATACTATGGCATACTAAAGAAAAAGAAGAGCAACAAATAGTTACCAATACCATCGTAGCACAGCTGGAAGGTTATGCCACTTGTTGCGAGGTAGCCCCTGCCAAAACAGTACGCGCAGGTGGCATAGTACACCTATGTACTGAAATAAAAGGTGATTTGCCTAACAATCTCGTTTTCAAAACAGTAGAACGTTTGCACCCTACCCCTGCTGTATGCGGCTACCCCACCGATAAAGCCCGCCAATTTATCTTGGAAAACGAACCCTACCACCGAAAATACTACACAGGCTATTGTGGAGAAATGCAAGAAGGAAAAGAACTGCGCTTATATGTAAACCTGCGATGTATGGAAATAAGCAATAACCATACTTACCTATATGTAGGAGGAGGTATCACCAAAGATTCTGTACCCGAAAAAGAATACGAAGAAACACAAAATAAAGCACAAACAATGTACAAAATTATTGCTTAAGAGTTTGTAGAATCAAAAATAATTAGTACCTTTGGAGCAAAAATCAGCCGAGATATGTTAGTAAAAATTTATGGAAGTGCCGTATTTGGCGTAGAAGCAACTACAATTACCATTGAAGTAAATATAGATAAAGGCGTAGGCTACCACTTAGTAGGTCTTCCCGATATAGCTATTAAAGAGAGTAATTACCGCATAGCTGCAGCCCTACAAAACAACGGCTATAAAATACCAGGCAAAAAAATAACCATCAATATGGCACCTGCCGATATGCGCAAAGAAGGTTCTGCTTACGATTTGAGCTTTGCTATTGGTATTCTTGCTGCCAACGAGCAAATCATAGCCGATAAAATTGACAAATATATTATTATGGGCGAACTATCATTGGATGGCAGCTTACAACCCATCAAAGGAGCTTTGCCCATTGCCATACAAGCCCGCAAAGAAGGTTTTGAAGGCTTTATACTACCTGCACAAAACGCTAAAGAAGCTGCTATCGTAGACCAACTAAAGGTGTATGGTGTTACAAATATCAAAGAAGTAATAGCCTTTTTCAATGGTGAAAAAGAGTTGGAAGCTACCAAAATTGATACTCGCAAAGAGTTTTACAAAAACTTAGACAATCCCGAATTTGATTTTGCTGATGTAAAAGGACAAGAGATGGTAAAACGCTGTATGGAAATAGCAGCTGCAGGAGGGCATAATATCATCTTGATAGGGCCTCCTGGTTCAGGAAAAACAATGTTAGCAAAACGCCTACCGAGTATCCTACCCCCTATGACACTACACGAAGCTTTGGAAACTACTAAAATACACAGCGTTGTGGGACGCATCAAAGACAGTGGACTGATGAGTCATCGCCCATTCCGCAGCCCACACCACACCATCTCTGATGTAGCTTTAGTAGGAGGAGGGGCTTATCCGCAACCAGGTGAAATATCATTAGCCCATAATGGAGTGCTCTTTCTTGACGAATTGCCCGAATTTAAAAGAGCGGTGCTGGAAGTGATGCGACAACCCTTAGAAGACCGAGAAGTAACAATTTCGCGAGCTAAATTTTCGGTTACTTATCCATCATCATTTATGCTGGTAGCAAGTATGAATCCTAGCCCTAGTGGTTATTTCAACGACCCCGATGCGCCTATGGTTTCTACTCCTGCCGAAATGCAGCGGTATATGAATAAAATATCGGGTCCTTTGCTTGATAGGATTGACATACATATAGAAGTAAATCCTGTACCGTTTGAAAAGCTATCGGATAGCAGACCAAGCGAAAGTAGTAGCCAGATTAGGCAGCGCGTGATTGAAGCACGCAATATACAAACGGAACGTTTCAAAGACTATGAACATATTCATTACAATGCACAGATGAATACCAAGCAAATTCAGAAGTTTTGCAAAGTAAATGAAGCATCATTATCTTTATTGAAAAGTGCAATGGCACGGCTAAACCTATCGGCACGTGCCTACGACCGCATACTGAAGGTAGCACGCACCATTGCCGATTTGGCTAAAAGTGAAGAGGTATTGCCAGAGCATATAGGCGAGGCTATACAGTACCGAAGCCTTGATCGTGAAGGTTGGTTTGGAAATTAATAATTAACTATATAAAAAATGAAAATTCGCAGTATTTTTACAATGTGTATTGCCCTATTGGGCTTTATAGCTTGCAACAACAGCAAGCAGCTTGATAATGACGAAATTACAGAACTCATTAGCAGTCATTTAGAAGAGCAGCCCCTATTTGAAACCGCTAAATTTCGCACCGATAAGCAGAAATTAGTAACCAACAAAGATAGGGAAACTATTGATGCTATACAAAAACTAACAGATGATGGATTTATAGAAATCAACGATGAAAAAACACGCAAAAGATGGTTTTCAAAAGATAGCGTGCACATCATTACCCCCGTGCTTACCAAAGAGGCTTTGCCTTATTTAGTAAAACAAAACAAGAATAGTGCCGAAGTAAAAACAATCATTTATAAGCTAAATGAGAAAAAAATAACTATTGAAAAAAATACTGAAAACGTAGCTGTTTGCACGGTGATATTGGATAAAGAAAAAACACCTTTTTACGCTTTTGGCAAAGACCCTTATCCTAATGCCTCATTCATTACCCAAAAATTCAAACTGAAATACAACGAAAATACAGGCTGGAAGATTATCAAAAAATAAGTATATGAAGAATTTTAGTATATTAACTCTTGTACAAGCTTTATTAAGCCTAATATCGGGGGTGCTTATTTCAAAAATGTCGTTTATAGGCAGAATAGGCGTAAGCACAGCATATAACCAATACGTTGTTTTCAAAGTATGGTGGAAAACAGCTATTTTGTTATTTATAGTGCAGTTTATATTAGCACTATTTTTACAAACCTTCAAAAGCAAAGTAAGTCATAATTTTGCGCGATTGCTTGCCTTACTGCTAATAATAGTGGGAGGAATAGGTGCTTATCTCACTTATATAGATTTTACCACTACAGCTCATAAGGTAATGAATATTAGGTTTCATTCGGGGTTTTACTTATTTTGGGTAGGGTGGTTTATGACTTGTTTTTATTTTTTGTTATCAAAGGCAACAAAACAAACGACAGCCCCCCAAGAATAAGGGTCATAGCAAATTGAGAACTCCATACAAGCCAGCCAAAAGCTGTGCCTATGGGAGTAGCAACCCCAAATAGCAGTAACACTTCGGCTATAAAAAACGGATAGGAACCAAAGCCTGCATTGGTAAAGGTCATAGCAAAGCTACCTACTACAAAAGCTGTAAGCACATTGGGCAAGCTAATATTGGCTGTTTCGGGCAAAGCAAAAAAGGGAATATAAAACATCAAGAAATACATAGCCCATATAAAAAGGGTATGTAACAAAAACAATAGTTTATGGCGTATTTTCAGCACTGAAAGTACGCCTTCTTTTATACCATTGAGAAAGTTTTTTAATTTTATAAATAGTTTATTTTGAGAATTATAGATGAAGTACAACAGCACAACGAAGAGTAATCCGCCCCCAATGAGTAGCCACAAGAGCTTTTGGAAAGGAATTTTAGACAACAAAAAAGTACTTATCACTTCAAATTGTAATACAAAAGCTACGGCAGTAAATAGCAAGAGTAACAGCATATCAATTACACGTTCGGAAATGATTGTGCCGAGCGACTGGTCTATAGGCACTTCATCGTAATTGCTTACCAATAGGGCTCTTGATACCTCGCCCGAACGGGGAATGGTTACATTTACTAAATAGCCAATAAAGACAGCCATTGTTCTATGTAAAAGAGAAGTGCGATAGCCTAAAGGACGGAGCAGGAATTCCCAGCGAATAGCTCGTGAAAAGTCGCTTAAAAATCCTAAAAAAACAGAAAAACCAATATAATAATAGTTGGCGCTTAAGAAAGTAGTTTTCACCTGTGATAATTGTTCTTCAGTAAATTGGCTATAGGCATACCCACACAAAAACACTCCCACAGCAAGCGGGAGTGTTAGTTTAAGCACTTTTTTCATTTCAGTAAGTTAGTCTGTTCATCGGGGAAAATAATAGCAGGCTTGAAGTTTTTAGCCTCTTCAAAATTCATAAGAGCGTAAGAAATAATAATGATGATATCACCTTTTTGTACTCTACGAGCTGCAGGCCCATTGAGGACAATAGCACCAGAGTTTCGTTTTCCCTTAATAATATAAGTATCAAAACGTTCGCCGTTATTGACATTTACAATTGATACTTTTTCGCCTTCAATCATATTAGCAGCTTCTAAAAGAGCCTCATCGATGGTAATACTACCTATGTAATCTAAATCGGCACCCGTAACCTTTACGCGGTGTATTTTAGATTTTAATACTTCTATTTGCATTTCTAATTAATTTTATAAAAGTGCGGCAAAGATAGGAATTAATTGGTAATTACGAGCAAGAAAAGCTAAAAAATATAATAATTAATATTTTTATAAAGTATTGAAAACTAACTTTATATAAAATAAATGTTACGTTTTGTTATTTTTTTATTGCTTAAAGGTTGTAGATTTAAAAAAAATACTTATCTTTGCTTCAATAAAAGTTAAAAAATTAACCGCAATGAGTGTATTAGTCAATAAAAATTCAAAAGTAATTGTACAAGGCTTCACAGGAAGCGAGGGTACTTTTCACGCAGAGCAAATGATTGCTTATGGCACGAATGTAGTAGGAGGTATTACCCCTAATAAAGGGGGACAAACTCACTTAGGCAAGCCTGTATTTAATACAGTAGCCGATGCCGTAAAAGCTACTAATGCTGATGTATCGATTATCTTCGTTCCGCCTGCTTTTGCTGCTGATGCCATTATGGAAGCTGCCGATGCTGGAATAAAAGTGATTATAACTATCACAGAGGGTATTCCTGTAGCTGATATGGTGAAAGTAGCTTCTTACATCAAGAACCGAGACTGCCGTTTGATAGGTCCTAATTGCCCTGGTGTAATTACTCCTGAAGAAGCTAAAGTGGGTATTATGCCTGGTTTCATCTTTAAAAAAGGTAAAGTGGGTATCGTTTCTAAATCGGGGACACTTACTTATGAGGCTGCAGACCAGATTGTTCGCCAAGGATTGGGTATTACTACTGCTATAGGTATAGGAGGTGACCCTATTATTGGTACTACTACTAAAGAAGCAGTAGAACTACTAATGAACGACCCTGAAACTGAATGCATTGTGATGATTGGTGAAATTGGGGGGCAATTGGAGCCTGAAGCTGCTCGCTGGATTAAGGCTAATGGTAATAAGAAACCTGTGGTAAGCTTTATTGCTGGTGAAACTGCTCCTAAAGGACGTACTATGGGACACGCTGGTGCTATTGTGGGTGGTGCTGATGACACTGCCGAAGCTAAAAAACGTATCCTTAAAGAATGTGGTATACACGTAGTTGATTCGCCTGCTAAAATAGGTGAGAAAGTAACCGAGGTAATGAAGAAATAATTATATAACTCGTTCCATAATAGTGAAGTGTTCGGAAAGGTTTTAAAACTTTTCTGAACACTTTTTTTATGTCTTTTCATTATTTTTACTACTTTTGCCGCACTTTTAAAATATTCATTAACATTTATGAAAAAACTAATTTCAATTACTTTGCTTTCAACAATATTTACTTTTTTCAGCTCATTATTCGGACAGAAACGACTTTTAGATACTGAAGTATTTAGAAAGAATCCTTCGGAAGTAACTTCTTTTGAGGAGGCACGTGGTGAAGGTGAGAAGATAATCAATTACCTTATTCAGGAGGAGATGATACCGGGAGCCTCAATAACTGTAGCTAAGGAAGGAAAAATATTATGGCAAGAGGGCTATGGTTATGCCGATATTGCTAAAAAAACACCTATCAACCCTAAAAGTACTTTGTTTAGAATAGCAAGTATGAGCAAGGCTATTACTGGAGTGGTTTTGGCACGCCTACAAGAGCAAGGCAAGTTTGATTGGAACACTTCTTTGTACGAATATGTGCCTAACTTCCCTGAAAAGCCATTTGATTTTACTATCAAACAGTTGGCAGGGCACTTAGCAGGCATTCGTTCTTATAAAGGCAATGAATATACGCTTAATAAACCATTTACTATAGAACAGGGTATTGACTTGTTTAAAGATGATTTGCTACAATCGGCACCTGGCACTCAGTTTTTATATAGTAGCTATGGCATCAACTTAATTTCATACGCTATTGAAAAGTGCTTGTATAGGAAATTTGAAGACATTGCTAAAGATGAAGTATTCAAACCGCTAAATATGTGGAATACCTTTCCTGATAGAGGAAAGATTATCAATAATGAGGCTACCCCTTATACTCGTAGTAAGAAAGGATTAAATAATGCTACTGAAGTAAATAACTACTTTAAATTGGCTGGAGGTGGCTTTTTATCTACCTCACACGATATTGCTAAAATGGGAATTGCTATTGAACGACACAGTTTTCTTTCGCAAGCTATTGAATATGAAATGCTACAAAAGCAATGTACTATTGATGATGAAGAGGTAAATTACGGTATTTGCTGGCAAAACCAAACTGACTGGAATAGCCGTGAGTATTTTGGTCATACAGGTATGGGTGTAGGTGGTTATGGGTGGCTATCGGTATATCCTAATGAAAAAGTGGTTATCGTAATGCTTTTTAACGTTACTGACCCTCAAATTAGTATTTATTTGCAGCGGCTTACTGATTTTATATTGGAAGGTGCTGAGCACGTGAATAGTGCTAATTAATTATCTAAGAAAAAATTAAGGGCTACCTGAAGTATTTTTCGGGTAGCCCTTTTTGTATGTTGTTTATTATTTAAGGCTTCCTACCATATCTTCGGGGCGCACCCATTTATCAAAGTCTTCTGCGGTAACGTAACCTAAACGAACAGCTTCTTCTTTAAGAGTAGTTCCGTTGCGGTGTGCTGTTTGAGCTATTTCGGCAGCTTTGTAGTACCCTATCTTGGTATTGAGCGCAGTAACTAACATTAATGAATTATCTACTAATTCTTTAATTCGTTTGTAGTTAGGTTCTATACCACTTGCACAATGTTCTTCAAATGACACGCATACATCGCCTAACAATTCTGCTGACTGAAGGAAGTTGGCAGCTAATAGCGGTTTGAATACGTTTAGCTCGTAATGACCTTGAGTGCCACCTACTGTAATAGCTACATCATTACCCATTACTTGTGCGGCAACCATAGTCATCGCTTCGCATTGCGTAGGGTTTACTTTACCCGGCATAATAGAACTACCTGGTTCGTTGGCAGGGATAAGGATTTCACCAATACCTGAGCGAGGTCCTGAAGCCATCATACGAATGTCGTTCGCAATTTTATTAAGTGAAACAGCTAATTGCTTAAGTGCCCCGTGACTTTCTACAATAGCATCGTGAGAGGCTAAAGCCTCAAACTTATTAGGAGCAGTAACAAAGGGGTGCCCTGTGAATTTAGCTATATACTCTGCCACTTTTACATCGTAACCTTTAGGGGTGTTAAGCCCTGTACCTACAGCTGTACCTCCCAAAGCGAGTTCTGAAAGGTGCGCAAGCGTATTCTTAATTGCTTTGATAGCGTGATCGAGCTGGGCTACATAACCAGAGATTTCTTGACCGAGTGTAAGAGGAGTAGCGTCCATAAGGTGTGTACGACCTATTTTTACTACATCTTTAAAAGCTTCAGCTTTAGCTGCTAATGTGTCGCGTAGTTTTTGAACCCCTGGTAGTGTTTTCTCTACCACCATTTGGTAGCAGGCAATGTGCATACCTGTAGGGAAGGTGTCGTTAGACGATTGTGATTTATTTACATCGTCATTAGCTTTTAATACGGGGTCGCCTTCGCCAATTTGTTTTCCTGCCAATACTTGAGCTCGGTTGGCAATCACCTCATTGACATTCATATTTGATTGTGTACCTGAGCCTGTTTGCCAAATAACCAATGGGAATTGGTCATCGAGCTTTCCTGCAAGGATTTCATCGCATACTTGTGCAATAGCGTCTCTTTTTTCGGCTGAAAGTACCCCCAAATCGAAGTTGGCATAAGCAGCGGCTTTTTTGAGGTAGGCAAAACCGCGAATAATTTCTTTTGGCATAGAGGCAGGAACCCCAATTTTGAAGTTGTTGCGTGAGCGTTCGGTTTGAGCTCCCCAATATTTATCAGCGGGGACTTTTACTTCGCCCAAAGTGTCTTTTTCAATTCTGTAACTCATATTCTATATTTACATTTAAAAAGATGATTTATAATCAGATAGCGTAAGAAAACGAATAATTTCTTCTGAATAACGCTACAAATGTACGATAATTTGTCTAAATATCAAAATTATTTTAAATATTTTTTTACACTCTTTTGAAATTCCTTAGTAACAATATTTCGGTCATAATTTTATGTATCTAAATCTTTTTCAAAAAAGCTAAATACACAGCCTCCATATTTTTTTTCGTAGGAAAAAAAAGGGAGTGTAGAGGTATCGGTACGGGTGGAATGTTCAATAATGAGGATACCATTTTCGTTAAGTAGTTCATTATCAAACACAAGTTGTACTATTAGTGCTATTTTTTCTAAAGGAAAATCATAGGGTGGGTCGGCAAAGATGACATCAAATTGTTGTTTGGTGCGTTTTAGGTACTCAAATACATCGGCTTTTAGTGCTGTAATGGGGTAATTGAGTTCGCGGGCTGTTTTATTTACAAACTGTATGCAGGCATTATAGCTATCTACGGCTATTACAGCAGGACAGCCCCTACTTGCAAACTCATAAGATAGGTTGCCTGTACCTGTAAAGAGGTCGAGTACAGAGAGTTGTTCAAAATAGTAATCATTATTAAGGATATTGAAAAGAGCTTCTTTTGCAAAATCTGTTGTGGGGCGCACGGGTAATTTGGAGGGTGCTATAAGTTGTTTTCCTTTGTTTTTTCCTGAAATAATACGCATTTTTTTATTTATTTTTCATAGGCAAAGATATAAAATAATGTTTAATAAGCAATGATTAATCATTAATTTAGTATCACATACTCGGCTGCGCCAGCTCACCGACTTTCCTTCGCTAAACCTTCGCTCAACCTTCGCTCAAGGTTCGGTGAGAGTATTGCAAAAAAAAACTTTGGCAAACTTTTATAGTTTGCCAAAGTCGTGGTACTATTTTTCTTGTTATAAAGACTTTTTAGCTTTGTTCTATGATAGCTGGAAGGCTTCTTTTACCTTTTCTACATAATCTAACTTTTCCCAAGTGAAAAGCTCAACAGTGAGTTCTTTGGTTTTGTGATACGGTGATGAAAATACCTTAGTAACTACTTGGGGGGTACGTCCCATATGCCCATATGAGGCGGTTTCGCTATAAATAGGATTTCGCAATTTCAAACGTTGTTCTATATCATAGGGACGCAACGAGAAAATTTCTTGTATTTTTTTTGCTATTTCACCATCAGTTAGGTTTACTTTGCTTGTTCCATAAGTATTTACATATACTCCTGTAGGTTCAGCTACCCCAATAGCGTAGCTTACTTGTACAAGCACTTCGCTAGCAACCCCTGCAGCGACTAAGTTTTTAGCAATATGACGCATCGCATAAGCCGCACTGCGGTCTACCTTGCTAGGGTCTTTGCCTGAAAAAGCACCTCCACCGTGAGCCCCTTTTCCTCCGTAGGTATCAACAATAATTTTGCGTCCTGTTAAGCCTGTATCGCCATGAGGACCCCCAATTACAAAGATACCTGTAGGGTTGATGTGGTAAATAATATTGTCATCAAAGAAGGGTGCGTACTGGGGGTACTTCTTAATCACGCGAGGAATGAGGATGTGCACAATGTCTTCTTTGATTTTCTTTAGCATTGCTTTTTCGGTATCGAAATCATCGTGTTGCGTTGAGATAACAATGGTATTGATGCGCACAGGCTTGTTGTTATCGTCATATTCTAAAGTTACTTGGCTTTTAGCATCGGGGCGTAAATAGGTAATTTCTTTATTTTCGCGGCGCAAATCAGCTAATTCTCTTAGTAATGCGTGCGAAAGGTCTAAAGCCAATGGCATATAGTTTTCGGTTTCATTTACGGCATAGCCAAACATCATTCCTTGGTCACCAGCACCTTGTTCTTCAGGTTTTCCGCGTTCTACTCCTTGATTGATATCGGGAGACTGTTCGTGTATGGCTGATAATACTCCGCACGAGTTTGCTTCAAACATATACTCGCTTTTGATGTAACCGATTTTTTTGATTACATTGCGTGCAATTTGTTGCACATCAATATAAGTGTTAGATTTCACTTCCCCTGCCAATACCACTTGCCCTGTGGTTACTAAAGTTTCGCAAGCCACTTTGGAATGTGGGTCAAAGGCGAGAAAGTTATCAATAAGGGCATCGCTAATTTGGTCTGCCACTTTGTCAGGGTGTCCTTCAGAAACGGACTCAGAGGTAAATAAATATCCCATTTGTTATTGTATTTTTAGGTAGAAGACAATTGTTGCCCTGCTTTTATTTGGGGTACTATGATGTTGAAGAGTAATGAAAATTACTGTTTTAGCATTTTTAGGGGAGTACCCCAAGAGGTTGCAATCAGTACAAATTTGTCCTCCTGTTATTATTTCTGCGGCAAAGATACAAAATAATGTTTAATTGTCAAGTTTAAAATAATTATTTTTATGCGAGCTGCACGGGGTGTTATAGTCCTATTACTACCCCTATATTGGGTATAAATCGGCTACCAAAAATACTTTTTCCTTCTTTGTAAAGTATATTATAGCTTCCGCCAAAGCGCATATATACATTAGCTCCGAGTTGTTGCATATAGCCCGCTCCAATATATAGCGCATCTTCGTTGATGTTATAAGTAGTATCGAGTGTTTTATGTTTTTGTGATACAAAATAATGCTGATAGGAGGTACTAAGGTAAGCAACCCTACCTATGTAGTACGATGCCACAGGGCCTACCCCCAAAAGAAGACTGCGAAAGTACTCTGAATTTTGCAAACTACCATTCACTACAATCCCTACTTCTAAATCATCTGTGACTTTTAGCCCTACTTGGGGTGATAAGTCTATTCCTAAGCCGTAACTCGTGAAGTTTATACCTACGTTTCCGCCATAAGTCCATATATTTTTCTTATTTTGTTGGTAGGAAGGTGATAAAATATTGGGACTTTGCCCCATAACGTAGCTACTTGCTAATAAAAAAGTAATAAAACTAAAAAAAAGTCTCATTTTCATACGATAATTTATTTAAAAGTTTCTTATTATTTTATTTTCATTGTTTCTGTAGGGGATATTTTAGTAATTACATAGGTAGGTACTAATAACATCAGCAGGCATAAGAGCAATACACCTATGTTTAGCAATATTACTGCAATACTGCTTATTGCAATGGGTACTTCGCTTACGTAATAAGTTGCAGCATCTAGCTTGATGAGGCTATATCGCTGTTGTAGCCATAATAACAAAAAGCCTAAGGCATTTCCCCATAAAAGCCCTAAGCCAATGATGTAAGTGGCATTGTACAAAAATATTTTTCTGATACTGCGATCGGTCATTCCTAAGCTTTTCAGTACACCAATCATAGGTGTTTTTTCTAATATAAGTACTAAAATAGCAGTAATCATATTAAAACCTCCTACAATAATCATTATACCGATAATTAGGTATATATTGAAATCGAACATACCTACCCATTCAAAGATAAAGGGAAATTTCTGAATAATTGTTTGTGCATCTAAAAACGACCCTACGGCACCATATACTTTGTAACCTACATCTTCAATACGGTCAAAATCATTGATAAAGAGTTCAAAATTACCTACTTCATCTTGCTGCCATTTGTTCATTTTCTGTATTTGCCGTATATCTGTAAAAACGTAGGAGGCATCAAACTCCTGAAAGCCACTATTATACAGACCTACAATTTTAAAACTACGCTGGTTGGGCGTTTGCGAATCTTCATCTTTTAGAAAAATAGCGTGGCAATGATCTCCAATTTTTAGATGCAACCGGTTAGCTAAATAGGTAGAAAGAAGAATTTCGTTTGAAATTTCTTCGCCCGATACATTAGGGGTACGCCCTTCGGTGATAAAATCTTGCAAAAGTTGCCAATTATAATCCTTGCCTACTCCTTTAGCTAAGATAGACTCATAAGTGTTTTCGGTGCGTATAATTCCTCCTTTAGTAGCAACTGCTTGTATATGAGTAACTTCTGGCACTTGCTTAAAGTAAGGATAAAATTCTTGGTTTATGGAAATAGGATGGGTACTTACTTCTGAGGCGTTATTGTCATACGCAAAAATCTGTATATGCCCGTGAAAGACTACTAATTTTTCACGAATTTTTTGGCGTAATCCTGTACCTGTAGCAATAGCAATAAGCATCATCACCATTCCTATTGCAATAGCTGCAATTGCCATTTTGATAATTGGTGAAGATATTGTACCTTTGTCGCCCTTTGAAAATATAACCTTTTTAGCTATGAAATATTCTGTATTCAAAACAATATGCCCTTTTTATGGTGCCAAAGTTACAATTTTTTTAATATGTACGCTCATATCTTGCAAAAATAATGGACAACCACGTACCGACACTACTCAGCAAACAAAGGAAAAACACCCTAAAGAAATAGTAGAAGGTGCTAATCGAATGTATCTATATACCAATGATTTAGAAAATAAGAATGTAGGAATAGTTACGAATCAAACAGGTATTGTTCGCACTAAAAAAAATACCTATGTTCATTTAGTAGATACGCTCCTGAAGAAGAAAATTAAGGTGACTAAAGTATTTGCTCCCGAGCACGGTTTTAGAGGGCAAGCCGATGCGGGAGAAGTCATTAAAGATGGTAAGGATACTCAAACAGGTCTTCCTATAATTTCTTTATATGGCAAAAATAAAAAACCATCACCGCAACAACTTAAAGATATAGATGTTATGCTTTTTGACCTCCAAGATGTTGGGGCTCGCTTTTATACCTATATCTCTACACTGCACTATGTGATGGAAGCCTGTGCCGAACAGCATATTCCTCTTATAGTGTTAGATCGTCCTAACCCTAATGCTCATTATATTGACGGACCTGTATTACAACCTGCTTTTAAAAGTTTTATAGGAATGCACCCTGTACCTATTGTATACGGAATGACCATAGGCGAATATGCTCAAATGATTAATGGTGAAAAATGGCTTGAAAAGGGAGTTACTGCCAATCTTAAAGTTGTAAAATTGGCTTATTACAATCACCAAATGCCTTATAAACTGCCTGTAAAACCTTCACCCAATTTGCCCAATGAGGTAGCGGTCAATCTCTATCCAAGCTTGTGTTTCTTTGAAGGAACTAATGTGAGTATGGGGCGGGGTACTAATCAGCAGTTTCAAATATATGGCTCTCCTTATTTTGATAAAACAACTTTTCACTTTACTCCCAAGCCCAATGAAGGCGATAAAAGTCCCAAATTTAATGGCAAACAGTGCTATGGCGAAGACCTAAGCCATACACCTTATCTATCACAAATAAATCTTACTTGGCTCAAAAAAGCCTTTGAACAAGGCAAAAGTGTAAAAACACCTTTCTTTACCTCATCATTTAATAAAATTGCAGGCAATGATTTGCTAAAAAAACAAATTACTGAAGGGAAAACAGAAGCCGAAATACGCCTAAGTTGGCAACAAGAACTCAATAAATTTAAAAAAACAAGAAAAAAATACCTGCTTTATCCATAAGCAGGTATTTTTTTGTCGATTTACTTGTCCATTCTTACTATTTTAGGCTGAAAAGTGCCAATAACAGCTACCAAATCTGTTTGTGACTGCATTACAGCTTCAATGTTTTTATACGCCATAGGTGCTTCTTCAGCATTACCCCCAATGAGGGTAATATCTTTGGTTTTCAGAGCTTTTTTAATATCCGAACTCGTAAAGCGGTTTTTGCTCTCATTGCGCGAGAAGGCACGCCCAGCCCCGTGTGAGGCTGAATTGAAACTCTCGGCATTGCCCTTGCCACGCACAATGTAGCCAGCATCGGTCATCGAGGCAGGGATAATACCCAATACTCCCTCACCAGCAGGGGTAGCCCCTTTGCGGTGTACTACCACTTCCTTGCCATTATGAATTTCTTTCCAAGCAAAATTGTGGTGGTTCTCAATACGCGCTCTGAGTCGCCCACCTACCGCACGAATAAGTCGGCGATGAATGTCATCGTGACAAGCCGAAGCATAATCACCTGCGAGGTTCATAGCCGTCCAATACTCCAATCCCAAGTGAGTATTAAGATCAAGCCACGCAAACTGCTGTGCTTCTTTGGGTAGCGGACATTGCTCGGCTGCCACACGTACGTAATACTGCGCTATCTCCGCCCCGAACCCACGCGAACCGCTATGCGAAAGGATACCCAAGTACTTTCCTTTAGGGAGCCCTATTTGTGGGTCGTCTGCTAAAAGTTCTACCTCGCCAAACTCCACAAAGTGATTACCACTACCCGAAGTACCCATCTGCTTAATTGCCTTATCTTTCAATCGTTTGAGGATAGGGATAAGCGAAAAAGTATCGCGGTCAAAAATCTCGTGCTCTACGTGCGATTTGTGGGTTTCGTACATACCAAACTTCGTATGCTCGGCAAGGGCTTTCTCGTACTTATCACGAGCCCCCGAGAGGTACGACACTGGTATATCCAAGATACTGAGGCACATACGGCAACCGATGTCCAACCCTACCCCGTAAGGAATCACTGCATTCTCTACCGCCAGCACGCCCCCTATGGGCAAGCCATAGCCACTATGGGCATCAGGCATCAGGGCGCCCCCAACCGAAATAGGGAGTTTCAGAGCCGTATAGAGTTGCATTTTTGCCTCTTCGGTGATGTCCTCGCCAAAGATATGATAAGGGGCACGCAAGCTGTTGAGCTGTCTTTTTTCAGTTTTAGTAGACGAAAGCAGCGCTTCGGCTATCTGACCAAAAGTAAGGTGACCTTCGTACTGTGCAGGATTTTTTAAAATATCTTCCAGCACCGACTTTACATACGCTAAGTTTTTAGTAGCGTAATTGCGTTTCATCACTTCCAACGCTACATTAATAGATTGATTATTCGGAAAACCTAACTTCAGTAGGTCTTTCCCTTTGAGTTTTAAATTTGCCATAATAATTTGTTGATTTGTCAATTTGCTAATTTGCTAATTTCCTCATTTGCTAATTAACAAATTCCCTAATTTCCCTCTTAGCCGCAGCGCGTTCCTTCTTATAGCTCTTCTCTACATAAGTGCTTTTGAAATCAGAACCATTAAAGGAGCGTGTAGGATTGCCCCGCTGCACTTGGGTGTGATTGTTCCAATGGTTTTGCGCTTGCTCGGCAAGTTGCTGAAGCTCTATTTCGGCGAGCTTTTCCCTCAGACGGTTGAGAGCGAGCTTCTTATTGTCGAGTTGCGAACGCGAATCTTGTGCAAAAACGCTTACCCCTGAGGGCAGGTGGGTAGCACGCACTGCTGAATTCACTTTGTTCACATTCTGTCCGCCATTGCCTTGAGAGCGAGTAGTTTGGAATTGTACATCGCGCTCCGAGAAAGGCTGGCGTTGCAATTGGTTGAGTTCAAAAACACCTATATACCAATTGCTGCGCTGGTGGAATTTGCGAAAGGTGCTCTTGCCAACCCAACAAACCGTACCGAGCCAACTTTTCAGGAAAGCCGATAGCTCCTTGCTTTTAAGTTGTAGCATAACCGATTTTATAGTCAGATTAGCATCGCCTTCCTCTCGGCTGAGAATAGTATAGTCAATGCCAGCTTGGGTAGCCTCTTGCAAAAATGTTTTCAGTACTTTCGCCACTACCCATTGGCATTCTAAGGGACCACGCCCTGCGGTGATTTGTATGATTTTTTCTTCCATTTTTTCTTTTTGTTTATAATTGCACATACGGCTTGCACTCCAAAAGCATCTCCCCAATTTCTATTGCTGGGGTGTGATACTTAAGGGAGGCAATCTCTTTCAGTGGAGTGCGTTTGTACTTTTCCTTAGGCGTATAGCGTTTTTCGTATTGCCTCCACGAATAATTATCTCCATAGATTTTGCTATGGATAATCCCCCAGTTCTTATGGTTATTTATGATTTTATCAAGCTCGGCGAGTTCTCGCTCTATGGCTACATCTATTGGGCGGTAATGAGTGATCATATTAGGTTTTACGCGCAGTTCAAAACGCCACGCTTCGGTAAACTCGTAATACGTTTCAAAACGGTCTTTTTGGTGATTGAAACACTCTATTCTCGCAAAATAGGTGCGTTCCTTTTCAGAGAACTTTCCCGTCTCGATAACTCTTTCCCATTCCCACTGACTGAAAGTGTACAATTCCTGTTTACGAGCTATATAGACACGTTTGCCACGGCGCTTTTTCTTCTTTTGGAATTTGCGGTTATCAGCGTATTGATAGGTGTTGATTTTCTCTAAGAGCGTAGCGAAAAAGTCGGCTTGCTTACCTTGTCTTACATCTTCTCTCAGTACAAAAAAACGCACATAACCCTTTTGGTAAGGTTTTTCAAGAGGTACAAGCGGCAGATTTCGTTTCTGCTTTTCTAATTCAGGATGGCGAACACAGCATTCGCGCAGATATTTCTCGTAATCGGTTCGGACAATACGCTTACGAGTGCGCAAATTGCGGAGGCGAGAGACGCCTTCGGGGGTAATATATAGATTTCCCATTTTTCAATTGACAATTAATAATTAACAATTTAATTGCTTCGGGAAAATGTGATAGGAAGGTGTCCTAAAAATTCTATTTGTGAGGAAAAACAAAAAGCCCGAAGCGGGTGCTTCGGGCTCTTCTATATTTTATACTATTATTCTAATCAAGCAGATACGCCACGAAGCGTTACCTTGTGCAAAGGTAATACAGATGCGATATGTAACTTGATGTAGGTCATTTCTTCGTGTGTATTTATAAGGTTAAACAATGATTTGTTCGTAATTCGGCGGCAAAGGTACTACTATTTTTTGAATTAGCAAGAAAAAAAGAAGAATTATTTTTTAAATAGTGTTGTTCCCTAAATAGTTAAACATAAATTTATAAGCTATATTTCTGTTGGCTTGTTCTGAAAGTTCTTTTATAAGCTTATCTTTTTCAGCATTGGTTAGTTTTTTTTAGCTTCTTTTTTAGCGGGTTTAGCTGTTTTTGTAATTAATGTCTGCATAGTATTTTAGTTTTTGTGGTTACAAAGGTAATAATAAAATCTGAACAAACAAAAATCTATATATAATTCCAGATTTCTACCAATTCCAGAAACAAGAATATTTATTTTTTGCAAAAATTCCCTTTAAAAAGCTGAACAAGAGATAAAAGAATAGCATTGGTACAATCAACTCACCAAATGATACCAAACTAATGGTAGCGTCCTTATTACATAAATTTTTAAAAAAATGATATAAGTTTTGAGGGAAATGTAATATAGAGTTAGGATTCTTAAATAGTACATAATGCACAAACAGTACAATAAAACTATAGCTTATTAAACCGTAGACTAATAAGAGAAAATCTATTTTTGTCCACTGTACCTTTTTACCTTTGATCATTCTAAAAATATCACCTATTTTGCGGAAAGAGTGTTGCAAAAGGTTAGGTTTATTTGTAATATCTGAGAGTATCCAATAACCATCGCTTCTGAGAAATGGATTGAGATTAAAAAAAGTATGTAAACAAACAATAATAGCAATGAGAGTTAGACTTATTTGTCCTAACAATAACCCTACTAATGAGAGCAAGGTACAGAAAATGATTTCAAAATACATTCCTGCACAATTTACTACCACCCGTTGCCATTTCTTGAGTCGCCATACATCAGTAACATCGGCAAAATAAACAGGAGTAAACAAATAGAAACCACCGCCGATTCCTCCGTGTTCTGCCCCAAAATGGCTTGCTGCGGTAGCGTGCCCCAATTCGTGAAAAGTAACACTTATAGCCATTACCACCAAAAAGAAAATAACACTTTCTTGCACCTTAAAACTCTTATAACCATCTAAAAGTAAATAAAGCTCTGTACCTATCACCATTGTACAGACGAATAAGATAAGCCAAGCGATTTTCTTGCGAAAAAGAAAATGTAGTGAAGGGGTGATTTTAGCAATAAAACGCTTGTTAAAAATGATAAAACTCAGCTTGAGATAGGAAGGCTTTTGATAAGGTTTTATTTGTTCTTCTTCGCCTTCTAACAATCCATACTTTGAGAGTTTGTTGTAAAGAAGAAAGTGCAGAGCGTTTACTGTAATTTTCTTTTCAGATTGCTGGTTGTGTAGTTCACATATCTCTTGAAGAGAGCGCTCATTGTCTATGAGTGAAAGGAGGTCATAAGTATCTTTATTAATTTTCAAATAATGCTTATGCAGAGTGTTACAGAGAATAAACTCTTTATCATTGAGTTTATTGAAAGTAATAGAGGGATTAATATGTGGAATTTTGTTTTGCATTAGAAACAAAGGGCTTTAAGGGCGTAAGCAGTAGTGAGTGTCTCGCTTTTATAAGGTTCGTACGCTTTAGGTTTGATAAAGTTCATAGCTTCCCACCCTCCTGAGGTATTTTGAGTAGCAAGCAATTGTTCTTGTAGGATTATAACAGTTTCATCAGTGTTGAGCCCCACTATTTTTAAAGTGAGTAAAGCCAATGCCATAGAAAGGGGTTCAGTAGGGAGATGAGTTTTGATATAATTGACAGCACGCTGTATCTGGTTTGTATATTGCTCACCAAAGCGTTGCAACAAGCGCACACAAACGTAGGTACCGTAATAATTGCCGTAATACCAACGACTCTCCCAATAACCTTCTTCTTTTTGTTGAGAGAATAAATAACTAATTCCTTTTTGGATAACAGACAAATAGGCTTTTGGGTCATAAAGATGGAGCGCATACAAGAAGTTAGCTACTACCTCCACATCGGGACCTGTACCCCATTTGCTTTCGTTGAAATACTGTTGCTTTTGCTGTAGAGGTGTTAGGTTGTGCTTGGGAAGTATCCACGTTTCAATGCCCCCATTAGTACAACTTCTACTATTGATAGCCGTATCAATAGCTTTTTGACAGTGTTTAGCAATCTCATCTTTTTTGCCAATATGAATAAAGAACTGCATTATTTGCGCCAAATCGTCAATATCAGGAGCTATTTCTTGTACGGTGGGGAAGTATTGCCAAGCGCCTACTTCGGGATTGATACGCTCCATAAAGTAGTGGAATTCCTCCTCAAAGAAAGATGTAATGGGCAACTGGTATCTTTGAGCAATAGTGTAAAAGCAATCGTCTAATAGTACACGTTGGAAAGTATCGGAGGTATGTACCTGACAAGTGTTCTCAAAGCCTTCGGCATTACCTAAGTACATAGTATGTTTCAGTTCAGCGTAATGCTGACGGAAATCTTGCTCTATAAAATCCAAGCCTTTGTGTATGCTCTCTTCTTTTACTGCTGAAAAATTGAAAAAAGGGGCAGTGTTTCGTTCTTTTTTAAGAGCAAGAGTGGTTTTTAGCACAGCCAAATAACCTTCGGTAGTTTCCAAATAGCTTTGGATAGTAGTAATCATCTGCTCAATAGTTTGCAACCACCCGCTGGGAATATTCAGCTCAGCTACTACAGCTTTTGCCTTTTCAAACTGTACAATAGCTTCTTTCAGCAAGTCTTGCCCCACGCCTTTTACAAACAAATATTTGTGAAGGGTGTTAGGCTCGTGTTGTTCTCCTGCAAAATCTACTTTTTGTTGCAACTGATAGACCGCCCAATTGAATTGCCCACGGCGTACATCACGTGCAAAATCTTTTACATCGTCATAGAGCTGAAACCCTACTGAAAAATAGCGATGTGACAATAATAATTTTTCGTACACAGCCTTGTTTTGAGAGTTGCTTTGTACCCAAAGGCTATCTATAGCTATTTTGCCAAAAGCCGACTTGTCATCTGCTAAGCTACTGTATTGTTCAAACGATACCTCAGGGGTAGTAAGCAGGCGTTTTTCGGTTTGTATAGCCTTAAAGTACTCCGCTTTGCGCTGTTGCCATAGTTCCCAA
The DNA here is from genome assembly GCF_000318275.2 of Capnocytophaga sp. oral taxon 332 str. F0381. Taxonomy (NCBI): domain Bacteria; kingdom Pseudomonadati; phylum Bacteroidota; class Flavobacteriia; order Flavobacteriales; family Flavobacteriaceae; genus Capnocytophaga; species Capnocytophaga sp. oral taxon 332. The sequence goes on along the minus strand of NZ_KB291270.1, from coordinate 54,471 downwards.
AAAGGCGATTTATAACCGTAAATACTCGTGAGGATTTTAATTGTTTCCTCTTGCAAGGCAAGCATTTCCACCAATGCTTTGGTATCGCCCTCATCTACTAAGGCGTCTAAACAAAGTACTGCATTGTAATAGGTATAACCTGCTTTGCAGAGTAAATGTAAGGTTTCAGCACTTATAGTAGGAAAATAAGTGTGAAACAAAGCGGGGTAATGCTTGTAAAATTCAGGGGATTTCTCGGTGGTAGGCATAAGGCTAAAAATTAGATATCACGCGGTATTCTTTTGTGTTGTGGGGTTTATTGATAAAATCGCGCATTTCATTGGTAAGGGGGAGCTGGTTTTGAGTCTCCCAAAATTCTTTGTTATAGGGCACTTCTAATTTAAAGAGCTCTTTTTCGCCATTTACATTAGCTTTAAAAGTACTGAGATCTGAAAAAGGGCGAGTAACAATGAGCTCGAAACTTACATCGTATACGATTCTTTCTTCGCCTACATATCCTTCTACTTTTGCGCCAACTATAGCATTGGCTATAAAATATTTGTTGTTTTTGTTGTCTTTCTCACATTTTTCCTTATAAAAATAATCAATAGTTCTGTATTTGATGAATGGTTTTTTAGTATATGGTATTTTATGAATTATTTTAGGATTGATTTTATGAATGCGTTCTTTGACGGCATAATCATCGGTATTGATAATGAAATAACCTATACCACTTTTATCATCTTCTTCATTTTTAGGAGTATGACTTACCTGTTGATGTGTTTCATCTATAACTTTAAGTCCTGAAAAACGGTACTCCTTTGAATCTAAAAATAAAATATTACTCCACCATTGAAATAAGTCATTTAGAGAAGGTAGTTCAAAATTATCTGCACGCACTCCTTTCTTTTCTATACCAAACTTACGCATATTCAGCAATTGAAAGGTGAATTTTTTTTTGACTCCTAATAGTTGATCGCGTTTGATACGCCCACTGAAATCTTCTATTTTCACGAGTTCACCATTGCGTTTGAGGATACAACGTAAAAAGAAATCCTCAACAAAAGGTTCCATAGGATAATTGGTAGTGGCGTGATTATAGGCTTCTTGTATAATGTTTTTGTTAGAAAGGGTTACTTCATCTAACTGAAAAGGTTTTGGGGTAAGGTACAAGGTGTCTTTTATATGACTCAGCGCTTTGAAAGTAGTTCTGAGGGTTTCATAGCCTAACATTTTGATAGTAATACTATCATTAGCAGAATAGAATACAAAAAGCCCGTCGTCATTAGTGATAGTATAGTTGCTCGCATTATGGATAGTAGCAGACCGTAAAGGAACTTTGGTATCTTTATCTACAAGATATTTAGAGATATTGTTTTGTGAAAAAGATAATGTTATAATAAAAACACATATAAAAAAAGTGAATATATTTTTTTTCATAAGCCTTATTTTGCTAGAAAAGACTACTCATAAAAGAGTAGTCCTTTATTTAGAAATTTAATGAATCTCTAAATCGGCGGTTATATCCACTCCTTCAGGTGTTACCTGATGTTGTGGATAAGTTAAGTTCTCTAAAGGAACATTTTCTCCTGTTTGAAGATTCCATCCTCTATTAGCTCCTTGAACCCCTCCTTTCCAAGTGATGCCAAACCATCCCATTTCATAGCGTTTTTCAAGTTCTTCTACTTCAAACGCATTTACTAAAGCTCTTTCGTCAAGTTCGCAAACTTGCTCTTTGTTGAATTTTGTTTCCATAACTATTTATATTTTAATACTGGAAAATCAAACCTTCTTTGGGTAAGGCATCGGTTACTTCCTTTTTACGGTACAAAGATAAAGAAAAGTTTTTTAAAGTAACCAAAAGAAAAGTACAGTTTAACTCAAATTTAACAGTAAATTCTTTATAAAATAAACAATTATAAAGGTATATTTTAGAACTCTTAATTTTTTGAAAAAATGATATATTTGGAAGGTGTTTTTTAACAACTTAGCAAAGATAGTGTAAAAAAGCTACTTATCTAATGATAAAATAGAGATTTTTTTTGGAAAAAATCATCGTGAAAAATACTGAATTGAATTTAGAATAGCCTTTTGCCCCTCTGCTACATAGCCTGTAGCCAAGCGGTATTTAAACATAAATGCCGTGAGAAACGGATACAATTCACTAGGTATTGTTAGGGTAGTGCGCTGCGAGTGTTCTATGAGCACCGTTATATTGTTGTATTTGTCTTTTGAAATAGCACTGACGTTCGTAATGCTGGTTACCGGTACTTCAATGATATGCAATAGCTTAAAAATGTATAATTTATCTTGACATAGCATAAAGGGAGGTAAGTGATACAATAGTCTCGATACTTGCTTTACCTTTTCCAAATAGCCAAAATCTTCTTCGCTCATCTCTGCCAAGAGCAGTTGTTGCGCTTGTGTAGTCCTATTGATAATGTAGTATAAATAATAGAAAATTATTAGCAAATATGGGACAAATGTGGTAATAGACGTTAACAATATATAACCAAAAAGCAAGTAGGGTACGCTATCCATTTGGCGTATCACCTCAAAATCGACACACAGCCCAATAAACAGAAAAGGGATTAACGAAAAGACAATTGCTGCGATTATAAAAATATATTTTATAATTTTTTTTCGCTTAGTGATGTATAGCTGTCTCGCCTCAGGTAGAGGAGAAGACGGGCAATAGGCTTCTACTCGCTTTTCAAAATCATTTCTGTGCGTTTTTAAATACCATTTAAGTACGTAAAATACACCTGCCGCTGCCACAAGCTCTATAGTAAAAAATAAAATCTGATCCATAAAAAACATAAAAGCTAAAACAATGCGATATTGTTTTAGCTTTTCATAAATTTTGCGGAGAGAGAGGGATTCGAACCCCCGGAGGTGTTACCCTCAACGGTTTTCAAGACCGCCGCATTAAACCGCTCTGCCATCTCTCCAATTGCACCAACATTCCGTTGTTTCATTTATGCGGGTGCAAAGGTACGACTATTTTTTAAACTTGCAAATTTTTTATCAAAAAAATATCAACTTTTTTTGTCGCAAAAATATAATACATTATTAATCAGCACATTTAATCATTCATTGTCAATAAGAACTCTTCATTGTTCCTACTCTGTTTTATCCTATTTTCCATAAATTCCATTGCCTCAATAGGGTTCATATCTGCCAAATATTTTCGTAGCACCCAAATTCGGTTCAGTGTCTTTTCGTCAAGTAAAAGGTCATCACGGCGTGTAGAAGAAGCCATTAGGTCAATAGCAGGGAAAATACGTCTATTAGCAATACGGCGGTCTAATTGCAGTTCCATATTACCCGTACCTTTAAATTCCTCAAAAATAACCTCATCCATTTTAGAACCTGTATCTGTCAGCGCTGTAGCTATAATAGATAAAGAACCACCATTTTCTATATTACGAGCAGCTCCAAAAAAGCGCTTCGGACGATGCAAAGCATTAGCATCCACCCCTCCAGTAAGTATTTTGCCCGAAGCAGGTTGCACCGTATTATAAGCACGCGCCAAGCGAGTTATCGAATCCAGAAGTATCACCACATCGTGCCCACATTCCACCATTCGTTTCGCTTTTTCTAGTACAATATTAGCTATTTTTACGTGTTCAGCAGCCTCTTTGTCAAAAGTAGAAGCAATAATCTCACCACGCACACTGCGTTGCATATCAGTAACCTCTTCAGGACGCTCATCTATCAGCAATACCATCAAATACACCTCAGGGTGATTTTTGCTAATAGCATTAGCAATTTCTTTCAGTAAGGTCGTTTTCCCCGTTTTAGGCTGTGCCACAATCATTCCTCGTTGTCCCTTACCTATGGGTGCAAAAAGGTCTATTAAGCGTGTTGAAGTAGTACTTCCCTTGCCAGCCAACTCAAATTTCTCATTAGCAAATACAGGTACTAAGTGTTCAAAAAGCACGCGGTCTCTCACCACTTGAGGGTCTAACCCATTGATTTTTATAACTTTTAATAACGGATAGTACTTTTCCCCCTCTTTAGGCGGACGCACCTCTCCGTGTACTGTATCACCCGTTTGCAACCCAAATAAACGAATTTGTGAAGGAGAAACATAGATATCATCAGGCGAAGCTAAATAATTATAGTCCGAAGAACGCAAAAAACCATACCCCTCAGGAGCAATATCCAACACCCCCTCACAATCAACAATACTATCAAATTCAAAATCAGGAGCGCGATAACGATTCTTTTTCTCCTTATCAAAGTTATAAGAATCTATATAACTATCATAGCTATTGTTATTGCTGTTATTATTGTTATTGTTGCTGCTATTATTGCCGTTACCATTACCATTATTATTGCCGTTGTTATTATTACTATTATTAGTAGTGCTAACAGCAGTATTATTAGGGTTTTGATTTTTGTTTTGCAGATTATTTTTTTTCTGATTATCTTGGTGTGAGCTACCTACTTTTTGTGGAGTATCTATTTTTTTCTTCTTTGTTTTCTTGCTCGTAGGCTCTTTTTTAGCAGTAGGCTCATTAGCTTGTGCTTTGGGTAGAGTAGTTGTTTCTTTTTTAGCAGCAGCTTCTTGTGGTTGGTCGTCAGCCTTATTATCTTCAGCAGGAACTGTTTTTGCTTGATAATTAATAATCTGTTCAATTAGTTCAGGCTTATTTAGCGACCTATATTTAGGTACATTTAGCTGCTTAGCCATTTCCTGTAATTCAGTTAGCTTTTTTGCTTTTAATTCTGTAAAATCAGACATTTTAGGTAAAAAATAGTTGTTATTAAGGTGAATGATTATATATTAGTAGTTGAAAATTTTTGGTTTTTCATTCTTGTTTTTCAGAAAGTTACGTGGTTATTCTGATATAATAAGGAAGTGGAATCGGGCGCAAAGATACAAAATAATGTTTAATGTTCAATTTTTAATGAATATTTTTTTTGCGCTGCCAATGCCACCCCCAAGTAATTTTTTTAGTTTGTCTTTTAGTAGAATAAATCTTTAGGTTCGGTCTGTTATTAATTTTATATTGATATTTCTTTATATCTTCAATAGTCATTTGTAGTTGTTTGACAACAAAGAAAAATATTTATTTTTGTTCAGTAAATTGCATTTACTACTAGAACTTACAAAAAACAAAATTAAGCACTAATCATTGATAATTAAACATTATTTCATATCTTTGCCCCGAAAAATAGTTTCAATAATGAAAAGAACAATACGACATATTTTAATAACAGGTAGTATTATATTGATGTCAGGTTTTTTAGTGAATGCAATGTCAGTAAAAAAAGATAAAAAAAACATCTATGAGCAGGCAGAAGAATTGCGTTCAGGCGAAACAACTACCTTAGAAGATACTGAGGATTCCCCCTTAAAAGAGAGCTTTTTTAATAATTATAAAGTATATGCAATAGATTTGCCTGAAAAATTAGACTTTGCAGGCGAAAGAGTTCCTATTGAAGATCCCGATGTATATGAGCGTCTTGACCGTGAATTTTTGGTAAATACCTATTGGCAATCAAATGGAATGTTGTATATCAAGCGAGCTAATAAATACTTCCCTATTATAGAGCCTATTTTAAAACGCAACAATATCCCCGATGATTTTAAGTATTTAGCACTTATAGAAAGCGGACTTACCAATGCGGTATCACCTGCAGGAGCAAGTGGTTTTTGGCAGTTTATGAAGTCGGCAGCTAAGGAATATGGTTTAGAAGTAGGTGATCAAGTAGATGAGCGTTACCATTTAGAAAAAGCCACTCAGGCTGCTTGTGATTATCTAAATGCAGCCAAACGCAGTACTGGCAGCTGGACAATGGCTGCAGCAGCTTACAATGCTGGCGTAGCCGGAATGAATAGGCAAGCCAATCTGCAAGAAACTAATAATTATTATGACCTTTGGCTAAACAATGAAACCTCTCGCTATGTTTTTCGTATTTTAGCAGTGAAAGAAATAATGAAAAACCCTAAGAAGTATGGTTTCATATTTGATAAAAGACATTTGTATAACGAGCTGCCCACTTATAGTGTAATGATAGATTCTTCAATAACCAACTTAATCAGCTTTGCTAAACAGTACAATATCACTTATAAAGATTTAAAAATATACAATCCTTGGCTGCGTGATAGAAAATTAGAAAATAAAGATGGTAAAACCTATTATATAAAAATACCAAAAAAGTAAACCTATAAAAAGATGTAAGCACAACAGCTTACATCTTTTTTATTTGTAGATTAGGAATATTTTTTGGGGCAAACATTTCTAATATAGGTAAATTTCCATTAGTAATCCATAAATGCGAAGGTGTAGTTGTTTTCTCATTCAATAGGTGATATTTAGCAAGTATATTACGGGTCTGTTTAGCAACTGCGTAACCCGAATCTATTACTTTTATATGAGAAGGTATAATTTGTTGTATTTGAGGTAATAAATAAGGATAGTGCGTACACCCCAACACTAAATAATCTATTCCTTGTGCAACCATTGGTAAGAGATATTTGCGTAACAAAACTTCCATTTCAGGACTTTCTATAGCACCAGCTTCTATCAAATCTACAAGCCCCTCCCCTACTTGCTCTATAATTTGTACTTGTTCTTCTTGTTTCAAATGCTCACTTGTTTGGGCAAATAGGCTACTTGTGAGCGTACGCCGTGTTGCCAGCACACCTATTTTTTTAGTAATACTTTGCAAACCAGCAGGTTTAATAGCTGGTTCTATACCTATAAAAGGTATTTGTTTATATTTATCTCTCAAGTAAGTAATAGCATTGGTAGTACCTGTATTACAAGCTACTACTATTATTTTAGCTCCGTTATCCAATAAAAATTGTGTGTTAGCGTCACATAAAGCTATAATCGCTTCTCGACTTTTTTCACCATAGGGAGCATTTTTATTATCTGCCAAAAACAAAGTATTTTCATATGGCATTAGGCTAACAATTTCTTTCCAAATAGTACTCCCCCCTACTCCCGAATCAAAAAGACCTATAGGTGCTGTATTTTTATCATTCAAAGTGTCCATTCTTAATCATCTTTTACAGTACAAAATTAAAAAAAGTGTTCTAATTAAGAACACTTTTCCAAAAAATTAACTTACTATGATTAAAATCCTAATTTCTTTTTTACTACACTATACAAGTCTTCACCTGTAGCTACAATTACGCTTGAGCCTGTACTTGAATCTAATACATACTGAAGTCCTTTTTCTTTGGCTACATTTTCAATTGCTGTTTTCACTTTCTTAAGCAAAGGTTCTACTAGCTCTTGTTGTTTCTTTTGTAGGCTTTGTGCAGCTGTTTGTTGTGATTGACGGATGTTTTCTTCCATCTTTTGTAACTCTTCTTGTTTTTTTAAGAACTCCGTTTCACGAGCTTTTAATTGAGCTTCTGTAAGTGCTGCTATTTCCTTTTGATACTTTTCTGCACGAGCTTGTAGTTCTTTTATAGCTGCCTGAATATCGTTGGTATAGCTTTGTTCCAATTTCTTCAATTGGGCTTCTACCGATTTTCTTTCGGGCATTTCTTCCAAAAGTTTTTGCACATCAATATGTGCTACTTTCACTTGTGCAGTTACTGCCGTAGTAGCTCCTATAAATAGAGCTAATGCTATCATCAGCGTTCTAATTTTTTTCATCATTGGCTTTATAATTAATTGTTTTTAAAAGTTTACTATTTTCCTTGTTGTTTTTTTGCTTCTCTTTCTTGTTGCAATTTTTGTGCTTGTTCAGCTTGTGCTTTTTGGCGTTGCGCTTTTTGGGCTTCCCGCTCTTCTTTCAGTTTTTGCTGGCGTTCTTCTTGCTCTTTTGCTTTTTGTAATCGCAAGGCTTCGCGCTGTTGCTTCATTTCTTCCGTTTTTCGCAAGCGTTCTTGCTCATATTGCACTCGGCGCTCTTCACGTGCTTTTTCAGCCTCTTTTCGCTTCTTTACTCGTTCCTCTACAAACTCAAAATCATAACTCTCTTTTAGCAGTTCAGCCATATCTTTATTCCTATCTTCGGCATTATCTTTCTTCTTTAATGCACGAAGTACTACTTTGCTCAAGTTATGCTGTTCAGTAGAATATAGCATTGTAGCTTCGCTTTTTTCAAATATAAAGTCATATTTGCGCATTTTGCCTATCTCTTGCACTATATTGAATACTTGATCTTGTATAGGCTTTGCCAACATAAACTTCTGGCTTATATACTCTCCTTTCTCAGGGTCAAATTTTTGTTCTTTATAAGCATTCAAGTTTCGTTCCAATAGGGCTATTTCTTCTTCTTTATCTTTGATAAGTTCAGGAGTAAGAAGAGCACGCTCTGCTTCCAATTTTGCTTTTTCGGCTGCTATTTTTTCTGTTCTTTTGTCTATTTCTTGTTGCCATTGGGCTACTTGCAAAGCAAATTGCTCACTTGCCACTTTATAGTCTTCTAATTGCCCCAAAATGTATTCCATATCTACATAACCTATCTTAGATGGTTTTTGTGAATAGGATACCTTTACAGCGCATAAGAATATCAAAAATAATATCTGTATTTTTTTCATAGAAAATATCGTGCCAAAAATTAAAATTGCTGACCGAAAATAAAATGTGTTTGCCAACCACTGCGATTATTAGAATTAGCAGGATTATCAAAACCATATCCAAAATCTATACCAAGCATACCAAATTGTGGCATAAAAAGTCGTAATCCTAAACCAGCAGAACGTTTTACCTGAAATGGATTAAAATTGCTCAAACCATTATACACATTCCCTCCTTCGGCAAATGCCAATCCGTAAATTGAAGCCATAGGTTTTAGCGTAATAGGATAACGCAGTTCTAATGAGAATTTATTAAATACATTCTCTCCATCATCGGTAGATAGTCCATAGTTTTCATAACCACGTAATTGTATTGTTTCGCGGCTATCCATATTGTAATAGCTCAAACCATCACCTCCCATAAAGAAACGTTCAAAGGGAACAATACCTCGTTGTTTATTATAAGCCCCTAAGTAACCCATTTCAGCACCAAATTTCAGCACAAATTTGCTATACAAATTGGTATACCAAGCCGAAGTAAATTTCACTTTGTAAAACTCTAACCAGCGGAAGCGCTGTTGGTCTATTTCAGATATTCTATCGGCGTTTTTTGCAGTTACAGCTGCTGTACGTTCATTGGCAAGTTGCTCATAATTTACACCATTAAAAAGTGAATATGGAGGGGTAAGCTTTAAGCTAATATTAAAGTTACTGCCCGACATTGGATAAATAGGGTTAGGCCCACTTGAGTTTCGTGATAATGAAAGTGTATAAGCCAATGAGTTTGACACGCCATCTTTGAAGGTAAAAAGCCCTAAGTTGGCATAATTTTTCAAATCGTAGTGGGTGTAGCCCAAGCTATGTGAAATCTGAAAATAGTCATCGGGAATGCGCAAGCGTTTTGCTAAACCTACACTTGCCCCTGTGATATAAACACGTCTGCTTTTATCTACATCATAATTGCGGTAATTGTAACCAAATTGCTCGGTACGATTAAACGACACCGAAAACTGCACAGGCTGTTTGCCTCCCATCCAAGGTTCTGCAAATGTAAAGCCATAAGTGCGGTAATACCTACTCACTTGTACACTAAGTGAGAGCGACTGTCCATCGCCCATAGGCACAGGGCGATATTCCTTAAAGTTAAAGAGGTTCTTAATAGAAAAATTGTTGAAAGACAATCCCACTGTACCTATAAAAGTACCACCACCATAACCACCTTGTAATTGTACTTGGCTAGAACCTGTTTCGGTAAGATTGTATTCTATATCTACCGTTCCTGCATTAGGGTCGGCATTTTTAAAATCGGGGTTGATGTTTTGTGCATCAAACAATTGTAATTGCCCCAACTCACGCACGGTACGCACTACTGCATCTTTGCTGTACAAATAGCCAGGACGGGTGCGCAACTCTCTATATATTACATAATCATTGGTACGCTCGTTTCCTACTACTGATATTTTATTGAAATAAGCAGGTTTCCCTTCTACTATGCGTATTTCAAAATTAATAGTGTCATTAACTACTGATGTTTCCACAGGGTGTACCTGAGAGAACAAGTAACCACTATTTTGGTATAAATTTGCTATATCTTCAGAATCGGGTTTTGAGTTGTCTTGAATACGTTTTTTCAACAATACTCCGTTATAGACATCTCCTTTTTTTATACCCAATACTTCATTTAGTACACGGTCGTTATATACAGAGTTACCTAAGAAGCGAATATCGCCAAAGTAGTAACGTTTTCCTTCTTCAATAGCAATTTTCAAATCAATATTACCATCTTTATTGCGTATAAGGGTATCATTCACTACACGAGCATCGCGGTAACCTCGCTCTTTATAGAAGTCTACTAATTTTGTTAAATCTCCCTCAAAGTCTTTTTTTACGTATTTTGAGCGTTTCCAAAAGCGTCCCACAAAGCGTTGTTTTGTTTTTCTGAGTTTTTTACGCAGCTTTTCTTGTTTAAATTCCTTATTTCCCTCAAAAGTAATATTATCTATTTTTACTTTACTACCTTTATCTATATGGATAAGCATTGAAAGCCCATTAGCATCGGTAATTGTATCTACAGGTTTGGTATTTATTGTTACTTTGGTATTTAAAAAACCTTCTTTTCTATACTTATTAATGAGATAATTTCGGGTATTAGCTATTAGGCTTTCATTTACCTTTACTCCTTTTTTGTCAAGACCGACATCCTTTAGCAAACTTTCTTTCTTTTTTTTGCTAACTCCTGATATTTGGGCATCAACAAGTGAGGGTGTTTCCTGTATAGCCAATTCTAAGAACACCTTATCGCCTTCGGTACGTTGTATGTATATATTTACATCGCTGAACAACTTATAGCCCCACAATTTATGTATAATAGCACTAAATTTTTCACTTGGTATTTCTATTTCGTCACCTACTTTTAGTCCTGAAGTTGTGAGTATTGTTTGAGAGTTATAACGTTTTGCTCCCGTTACTTCTATGCCTCCTATAGTATATTTTTTTCCTTGTCCTAATGAAATTCTCTCTTCTTCTTGAGCATTAGCTAAGCTTATGAGCGTTATAAATGCTACGAATAATATTTTTTTCAACATAGTGTTATGTAAGTTGTTCGCTAATTTTTCCAAATCGTCTTTCTCTACCCTGATAGCTTAACAAGGCTGTTTCTAAATCTTTTTTAGTAAAGTCTGGCCAAAGTACATCAGTAAAATAGAGTTCGGCATAAGCTATTTGCCACAATAGAAAGTTACTGATGCGGCATTCACCGCTGGTACGTATCAACAAATCTACATCAGGTAAATTGCTGGTATACAGATGTTGTTTAAATAGTGTTTCATCAATATTCTCTACAGCTAAATCTCCTTTACTTACTTTATTGGCTATGTGTTTTGCAGCTGTCAGCAATTCTTCGCGAGCACCGTAGCTAAGAGCCAAAGTAAGTGTAGTGCCTGTATTGTTTTTTAGTTTCTCTATGGTATTTAATAATACTTCTTTTGTTTTATCAGGAAATCTATCCAAATTACCAATCACATTCAGCCTCACATTATTCTTATTGAGGTCATCAAATTCTTTCTTCAAAAACTTGACTAATAAATCCATCAAAGCTTTCACCTCATCAGCAGGACGATTCCAATTTTCAGTCGAAAAAGCATAAAGTGTAAGATAGGGAATCTTATGTTCCACACAATACTCTAAAGTTTGTCGTACAGAACGTGCCCCATTCTCGTGACCAAAAATACGTAGTAACCCCTGCTTTTTTGCCCATCTACCATTACCGTCCATAATGATAGCCAAATGTTTAGGATATTTCGTTATTTCCATATAAATTACTATTTCCTACAATAACACGGTTCTTCTCCGAATGTATAAGTGAGTGTAAATCCTGTAAATGTATACCAATCATTGGTAGCTTTATTACCAAAGGTAAAGGTGCGCCCTTGTGGGTTGCTACCGTCTAAGTTATTGGTAAGAGTATATCTGAATCCTACTTCTCCCGCCAAGATAAGTCGGCTTGTTATTTTCTTTTTAATTCCGAAAATAACGGGTACAGCGTATCCTGTGGAGCGTTTTGTAGTATCGGTAGCATCTACAGGGGGTTGTGTATGCGCATTAAAGTACAAGTCATCTTGCCAAAAACCCGCGATGCCCATATATACATAAGGTGTCATTGGTTTATCCAGCAGGTGTTTTATACGAAAACTATAAAAGTTAAATTCAAGCCCTGTTGTAAATTCAAGCAAGTGGTTTTTGTAACTAAATTGTCTATTTATTTTTCCCCGTATATCGGAGGTGCTGTCATCGCCTCGCAAAGATGCAGCTGTGATTTGAAAGCGGAGGGTTAGGCGCTCGTGCATATTCCATTTTACTAAGCCTCCAAAAGCGGGCTCATTAGGATAGACATAATAAGTGCTACCCACATCCGATATAGGATTGCTTCCTCCTAAGAAAGCTCCTACTTCATACCTTTGTGCCGATGCGAATTGCACCGTTAATAGTATTCCGATAATATATAAACATCTATACATATATACGCTATTCTATGCAAGGTGCAAATATAGGGGTTTTATATGAAACAACATCTTTTTTTTACTTTTTTTTTTTGATTTTTTTGTATTTAACATTTTTATAATATATATCTTGCTGACTTATAATAATATACAATTATTGTGCCATTTTGTTAAGTTTAATGTTTAAAGTGCATAGTACTACCATACTTTTTAAGAACGAATAATAAATGCTTGCCAATCCTTCGTCACATATTCGGCTACACCTGCTCACCTACTTTCCTTCGGTGCGAGCCGCATAGACTTTTATAATTCGCTGAAATTTCAAATGCTGGATTGGGTGATGTACTTTATAGTGTTATTAGCTTTTATTATCAATTTTTTATTGTTTATCAGTATTTCTTTTGTATTTTTGCACATCAAAAAAAATTAATCTTTATTATGGCAAACATTGAAAAAATAAAATGCCTTATTATAGGCTCTGGTCCTGCTGGTTATACAGCTGCTATTTACGCTTCTCGTGCTAATCTTTCTCCTGTCCTATATCAAGGAGAGCAACCTGGTGGGCAGCTCACTACTACCAACGAAGTCGAAAACTTCCCAGGTTACCCCAATGGCGTTATGGGTACTGAAATGATGATGCAATTAGAACAACAAGCAAAACGTTTTGGCGCCGACATCCGAAACGGATGGGTTAGCAAAGTCGATTTTTCAGCTCATCCTCACAAAGTATGGGTCGATGATAAAGAAATCCACGCCGATGCTGTAATTATAGCTACAGGAGCTTCTGCCAAATATTTAGGATTACCTTCTGAACAACATTACCTCAAAACAGGGGGTGGCGTATCTGCTTGCGCTGTATGCGATGGATTCTTCTACCGCAATCAAGAAGTAGCTATCGTAGGAGCTGGCGACTCGGCTTGTGAAGAGGCTCTTTACTTGGCTAATATTTGTGCTAATGTTACAATGCTTGTGCGCCGCGATGAGTTCCGTGCTTCGCAAATTATGAAAGAACGCGTATTGAAAAACGAGAAGATTAAAATACTTTTCAATACTGAAACTGAAGAAATTATAGGGGACGGACAGGTAGTTACGGCTATCAAAGTACGCAATAACAAGACTAACGAAAGTACCGAAATTCCTATTACAGGTTTCTTTGTAGCTATTGGGCACAAACCTAATACTGATGTATTTAAAGCTTATATAGATACTGATGAGGTGGGGTATATTAAGAACGTGCCTGGTACTTCACTTACCAACGTAAAGGGTGTGTTTGTAGCTGGTGATGCTGCTGACACTCGCTACCGACAAGCTATTACTGCGGCTGGTTCGGGCTGTATGGCAGCATTAGATGCTGAAAAGTACTTAATGACACTTGAGTAGATTTAGGGTTTAGATAAATATTTAATAAAAAAGAGGCTGTTCTTATCGTGAATAGCCTCTTTTATTTTATCTGTTTGTGCCGCTGGCAGCTAATTTGCTAATTTGCGATGAATAATTCTATCCATATAATCCTGCATAAAGGCTTTCAGGTCTTTGATGCCCTTTTGTATTTCGGCATTGTCTTCTTTCCCTAATAGATTATCTTTAAGTCCTCCATCTTCTTTTTTATAGATGCCATTTTCCTTTCCTGTTTCGTCTATTATATAGATGTAATTTCCTTGCATCATTTGGTAGTTCATAGCATTAGATATAAAAGCTCGTGGTGTTTCATCGGGTAATTTAGTAAATACACTGCGCCCCCACGAGCGGAAGGGTTTGTTATAGCCCATTAAGTCGGCTAATGAGGGATAAATATCTATTTGTTGCGTTATTTCAGAATTTACCCCTGTGGGCACTAAGTTAGGATTAGGACTATAGAACATTATAGCAGCCCCCATACCTGTAATTGGCTGAAAATATTGCTCGTAATAGGTTTGATTGGGGTGGTCATTCACAAAGACGAAAATAGTATTTTGGTACCAAGCTTGTTTTTTAGCACATTCAAAGAATTGTTTCAGAGCATAATCGGTATAACCTATACATTGATGTATTTCTAAATGTCCTTTAGGAAACTTACCTTCGTATTTTTGAGGTATTTTGAAAGGGTGATGAGACGAAAGTGTAAAGATAGTACCAAAGAAAGGTTGTTGTTTTTGGGAGTAGGTATTGCACATATAATGGAAAAAAGGCTCGTCCCAAATGCCCCACATACCATCGTCATCAGCATCGTTATTGTATTCGGTTTTACCATAATAGTGGTCAAAGCCCAAGATATTAGAAAAACCTAAGAAACCCATTGAGCCATTAGGTGCTGAGTGAAAAAAAGAAGTATTATACCCCATTTCCTTAGCTACCGAAACGACAGACTGCACGGGTTGTTGCGAATAAGGTGATGATGTATAAGCCACTTGTATTGTAGGAATACCTGCTAATACTGATGACATTCCGTGTATGGACTGGCGCCCTGTACAATAGGCATTATCAAGTACATAAGAATGCTGCGAAAGCGAGTCTAAAAAAGGAGTATAGCTTTCAAAATTGGGAATATTTGTCTTTTTATTCATACAGCCCCAATACTCTTTGCCAAAACTCTCCAAAATAAATAACACTACATTAGGTTTTTGGGGTATTTGGCGGTTATATTGCTTAATAGGCTTTAAATTTTTGGATATATATGTTTCATCTACTAAGTGATATTCCTTAAAGCCTTTACTTTTGCCCAATGTGCGTATCAGGGTAAAAGGAGTATTGAGTATCACATCAGCTTGAGCGGTAATATTCACGTGCCTGCTGGCATCTACAATATTTATTGGTCTTGAAGAATGAGACAAAGTACCACCTCTAATCCCTGTAAGTGTTCCTAAAACTGCCAAAGCTAAAAAGAGTACTGAAGTGATAAAATAAGGAACTATTGCAGGTTGTTTTTCATTCACTTTCACCCGCTTGTAAAGTATTACCCATAAAAACAACAAACCAGCAAATAGTAATATCATATACCAGTACAAGCCTACAAAATTCAGTAATAACTTTCCTTTTTCTTCATTTTCAATCACAGCAAAGGAAGCTGTTGTAAGGCGCGATTTGCTGTAAGGATAGTACAAAACATCTACAAAATTAAGCAAATAAGCCACCCCATTCGTAATAAAGTAAACGTATAGCAACAATTTTTGATAAAAAGGCTTGGTATTGATACGCAAAGGCAACAAACTAAGCAATATAAATAGTAAATTTACGTACAATATAGCCGTAGTATCAAACTGCAAACCATAATACCACAATTTTAAGAAAAGAGAAAAAGTAGCAGGTTCTCCCATAAATTCAGCATTCAGTATAAAGAAAAAAGCTCTTGCTATGGCATAAAATAAGTATATCAACAATAAACGATACAAAAATACTAAGTACTCTCTAATTCTCATAAATAATTATAGTTTTTTTTAGATGATTTGCAATACAAGTATTACCACCGCCAGCAGCGCAGTCGCAATAAGCACTCCGCGTGCGCGTTCATTTTCATAGCGATGAATAAAGAAGAAAAAAACAGCGAGATTTAACAACGCTCCTAAGAGAATGAGTTTTCCTAAATAGCCTTTATCGAAGGCATCTAATAAGGTGTCGTATATAGAATGTTGCGAGAAAATTAGGATATAAGCCAATATTCCTATAGCATCGGCAAGTAAGCCCACTATAAAACCAATAATATGGTCTCTAATTTCTATAAATCCCATTGTTTGAAGTGTTCTAATGAATTATACGCTGTGAGGTCAAACTGTATGGGCACTACTGATATATAGCCATTTTCAAGTGCCCATTGGTCGGTATCAGTACCTTCATCTTGGTTTACAAAAGTACCTGTCATCCAATAGTAAACGCGCCCTTGAGGATTTACGCGTTTATCAAATCTTTCAATCCAGCGTGAGCGTGCTTGCCTGCATATTTTCACCCCTTTTATTTCTTCTTGGCGAAGGTTAGGAATATTTACATTCAGCACGGTACCTTTAGGAAGCCCATTGGCAAGTACTTTTTCGGCAATACGTTTGATATAAGCACGAGCTTGTGAAAAATCGGCATTCCAAGTATGATCTAAAAGTGAAAAACCTATAGCAGGTATATCTTCAGTGCCAGCCTCTATAGCGGCACTCATTGTCCCCGAATAAATTACGTTGATAGAAGCGTTACTCCCGTGGTTGATACCACTCACACAGAGGTCGGGCAAGCGCCCATTTAGCACCTCATGTTTAGCAATCTTCACACAATCGGCAGGAGTACCACTACAAGCATACTCACGTGTAGCACCATTTTGTGAAGGCACAGGGTCACAATACATAGTAGCATCTAAGGTTACGGCGTGTCCTTTGCCGCTTTGGGGAGAATCAGGTGCTACAACTACTACCTCACCTAATTCTTGCATAATATCAATAAGATAACGAATACCAGGAGCGGTAATGCCATCATCATTAGTTACTAAAATTAATGGTTTTTGCATATAACATCAAGTTATTTTTTGAGGGTACAAAGGTACGAAAATAATGATAAATGACAAATGATTAAATGATTTTTGCTATCTCGTTTTTTTTCACTACCTTTGAGGCGTAAAAGAACATTAAAATCAACAACCAATGATTATTCATCATTTAGGAGAAGAACCCTCTGTATTAAATCGTTTTATCGCACAACTCCGCGATGTAAATATTCAAAACGACCGTATGCGATTCCGCAAAAACTTAGAGCGTATAGGCGAAATTCTCTGCTATGAGATGAGCAAGTTCCTTCACTACAAAAGCGAACTCATTACTACACCTTTAGGCGAAAAGAAAGTGCAACTACCCAAAGACGAAATTGTTATTTGCTCTATACTGCGTGCCGGATTAGCACTCCATCAAGGGCTAATGAACTATTTTGACAATGCCGATAGCGCTTTTATCTCTGCCTACCGAAAGCATACTTCTGAAACTGATTTTGACATCAAAATAGAGTATCTTGCTTCACCTTCATTAGAAGGAAAAATACTCTTCCTCGCCGACCCTATGCTCGCTACAGGGCGATCGTTTGCCAATGTATATACTGCTTTAGCACCTTTGGGAAAACCTAAAGAAGTGCATCTTTTTGCTGTTATTGGTTCGGTACAAGGTATTGATTACTTAGAAGATAAATTTCCCGAAACCACTCACCTATGGATTGCTACTATAGACCCTGCCTTAAATGAGCACGGCTATATAGTACCAGGCTTGGGTGATGCTGGCGACTTAGCTTTTGGTGATAAAATGGAGGAATAAAAACACAGCTGGTAGTAATAACATCAGCCAAAGGAGTGTTTCTTTTAGCCACCATACTCTTATTTTTTCTATATATAAGGCAAAAAGTACGGCTATAGGGGCAAAACTGTACAACACTTCGCCCGATAATACGGCTACGCCTATAGAAACCCACAAAAACTGTATTACTATTAGTGAGCTTATAGTGTGGTAACTTCGTTTAAAATAATAAATAATAAGTGATATTAGCAATAATACCACCAAGCAAACTAAGGCTACTAAGTAGGGTATAGAATAATTGTGAAAGATTTCTAAATACGTCCATTTATATTCTGTAACAGAAGTATATAAAAAAGGAATAATGGGATAGTACGAATTTACCACAAGCATCACACTGCCAGCAAGTATAGCTACCACTACAATTGCTAATAATGGTATAAACCAATAACGCCGTTTTTGGGCTCCATAAAATAGTAGCGAAATCCATACGTTTAGCAAAAATAATAAAGCCCAATAATGCAACAAACTGGCACACACTATCAATAAGGAGGTATCGAACAATTTTTGGGCGATACCTTCTCCCGTTTTTAGAGTAAGAACACGCCAAAGTGCAATAACTATCAGTAAATTAGCTCCTATTAGGTTAGGTTCTGCAAATACAGAAGGAAAAAGCACTACAAAAATACTAAAAAATGCTATAGAATAGCTATTTTTTGTTTCGGTAAGTTCATTCCAACGGTCTATCTGGTGTAGTAAAAGCAAAGTAAAAAACAAAAGTACAAACGAAAGTAAAAGTCTCCCTACTCTGTACATATCGTGAGTAGTCGGCGCAAATACTACATACTCATAAAGAGCATCACCTATAAGCAATGCCACAAGTACAATAGCAAAAGTGCTAGGCTTTATATTTTCAAGGTATTTTGAAAGCATCAATTACTGATAGTTATAATATTACCTGCTACCGATACCGCATAATTAAGCAGTGGATAAACACCTTCCCGCTTGTCTGTACTGATAACTCCTCCGTTTGCCAAACTATATACAGTGTGGTCGCAAGAGCATTGCACAAATATAAAGGAGTGTTTATTAGGGTCATTACAAGGCTCAAAACGATCACTTTCAGATACTTTTGTAGCACAAGTAAGCCGCTCACAAGTATTTACTGAATGATTAGGGCAAGCAGCCTCCCAAGCGTAATACGTATTGCCGGTTGTATGCGTAACAAAAAAACCCTTTATCCCTCCATAGGGCACAAATACCGTACTAAAATCGCTTTTCAAAACATTATAAAGCGGTAAATTTGTATTAAGTGAATAGCTAAAACGAGCTTCACCCAAATTAGGATTCCGCAGCAAACGTTCTTTTTGGCAAGCCGATAAACAAAGTAGTGTTATCAAAAAAAATAAATATCGTTTCATCTATTTTCCAAAAACATAGCCTACACCCAAGCTCAAAGTTCTGTTTTTAAAATCGTAGTTATTACTAAATCCTATTGTTGTAAGACTTGCATTATTTTCAAAAATATTAGTAACCCCTTGCACCCATCGTATTTGGAACACCCAGCCTGTATCAGTAGTATAGCCTACGCCCAGTGTCATAGCACCATCTACTACATCTATAGCCTCTTGTTTCACGCGAGTTACGGGATCTGTAGCATCAAAATAGAAGTTTGGGTTTGCAATGCGATATTCCAATTGAGGTCCCACGTGCAAGTTAATACCTTTTCCTATGTTGAAACGTGCTAATATAGGCACCGAAAGATAATCCAAGTCCAATATACCTTTACCATATTGAGCTGTAGTAATTTTAGCACCACGCCTATTGTATATACATTCAGCTTGTGCCGAAAATAAGTTAGAAAGCGGAAACTCAAGAGTTACCCCTGCGTAATAGCCGTGATAAGCACTTATGGTGGCATCAGCCGCCATTTCACCTTTGAGGGTAGCGTAGTTATAGCCCGCTGTAATTCCTATGTACTGGGCTTTCAAGCTATAAAAGCTCAATGTAAGCATCATTAATAATATTATTTTCTTCATTGGTTATATTTTTTTAGTTGTTATAATTTTTACAGGACAAGCTTTCTGTGCCTTTTCACAGTTCTCAAAGATACTATCATCGTGCGATTTTATAGTAAAAAATCCCTTCTTTTCAGTAGATTTTAGCAATACACTTTTACCATCTTTTTTTGACATTTGAAACTGCTCGGGGGCTGCCTCTACACAATAGTTGCAGCCTATACATTTATCCCGTTGTAAAGTTACTATTACCATTTATTACTCTTTAGTCCTTAGTCTCTAGTTCTTAGTCCTTAGTCTCTAGTACATTAGTTCTCAGCTGTTAGCAAAAACTGCCCGTACGGCTCGCACCTAACGCCTAATTCTTAACTATTTTATACAATTTATCAGATAATCGCACTCTGAAATCTGTCTTGATAGTACAAGAATCACCTTTTTTAGCGCGCTCGGCAGGCTCATCATTCACCATCATACTCGTAAGTACCAGCTCTTGTACCCCCGTAGAAGGCCCCGTAATAAGCAATTTATCACCTATTTTTATATCAAAAGCCTCAATAGCAAATTCAGCGATGCCCGTTTTAGGAAAATAATGTTTTCCTTGTCCTATGTATACCTTCTTTTGGGTAGCGTTAGAACCAGGACTATCACTCCATTCTCCTAATTTTTGCCCTAAGTAATATCCCCCCCAAAAACCGCGATTATACACCGTTCTCAAGGCTTCTATCCAGCCTTCAAACTTTTCTTTGCTATAAGTACCCTCGTAATAAGCATCTATAGCCTCGCGGTAAGTACGAATTACTGTTGCTACATATTCAGGAGCACGCCCACGCCCCTCTATTTTCAGCACTTTAGCCCCCGTATCAATCACTTGGTCAAGGAAGTCTATAGTGCAAAGGTCTTTAGGCGACATCATATACTCATTGTCCAGCTCTATTTCAAAACCACTCTCTTGGTCTATTACAGTGTATTTTTTGCGACAATTTTGCTTACAAGCACCCCTGTTAGCCGAGGAGTTATGTGAGTGCAAACTGAGGTAGCATTTACCCGATACCGCCATACATAGAGCCCCGTGTCCAAATATTTCAATCTCTACCAAATTTCCCGAAGGCCCCTTTATCTGTTCCTTCTCTATTTGCTCGCATATTTTTTTTATTTGTCGGAGGCTTAATTCTCTACTCATTACCATCGTATCGGCAAACATTGCATAAAAGCGTACCGTCTCTATATTGGTAATATTTATTTGTGTAGAAATATGTACCTCCATACCTATTTGTCGAGCATAGGCTATTACTGCCTGATCCATCGCTATCACTGCTGTAAGTTTTGCCTTTTTAGCAGCATCCAGTAATGTTTTGATGATTGTAAGGTCGTGATCGTAAATAATTGTATTGAGGGTGAGGTAAGTGCGAATACCCTTAGGCGCACAACGGCGTGCTATTTCTTCTAAGTCATCAATTGTGAAATTGATACTTGCCCTTGCACGCATATTCAGCTGATCTACCCCAAAATATACCGAGTCAGCACCATTGTCTATTGCCGCTTGCAGCGATTCAAAATTACCCGCTGGTGCCATTAATTCTATCTTTCCTGTATTTGTCATTGTATAGTGAGTGAGGGCGCAAAGGTACAAATAATTTATAAATTATCAAATTACGAAATGTATTTCCATAAGTTTTTATAACGTTGCAACTGCTCAAGAGTATAAGCGATACACTGATGTTCTGGCAAAGTGAGATTAGGGTCTTTTTTAATGATTGCAATTGCCTCAGCGCGTGCCGCTTTTAGTATATCTTGATCTTTTACAATATCGGCTATTCTCAGGGCAAGTACCCCACTCTGCTGGGTGCCCATCAGGTCACCAGGACCCCGCAGTTTAAGGTCTACTTCGGCAATCTCAAAACCATCGTTAGTGCGCACCATTGTTTCCATACGCACACGGGTATCGTTACTCATCTTATTGCCTGTAAGCAATATACAATAGCTCTGTTCACTTCCTCGCCCTACCCTACCCCTCAATTGGTGCAGTTGCGAAAGCCCAAAGCGTTCAGCACTCTCAATTACCATTACCGAAGCATTAGGCACATTCACCCCTACTTCTATTACAGTAGTAGCTACCATTATTTGGGTTTCGTTGCGCACAAAACGCTCCATTTCAGCATCTTTTTCAGCAGGTTTTAGCTTGCCGTGTACTATTGATACTTTGTATTTAGGGGCTGAAAATAAAGATGTTATATAGGCATATCCTTCAGTAAGATTCTTAAAATCAAGTGCTTCCGACTCTTCTATCAGTGGGTATACCACATAGGCTTGTCGTCCTTTGTCTATCTCTTTTCTAATAAATTCGTAGGTTTCCACTCTTCGGTTTTCAAAGTGATGTAGCGTTTTTATAGGCTTCCTCCCTGGTGGCAATTCATCAATTACCGATACGTCCAAATCGCCGTAAACACTCATCGCCAGAGTGCGCGGTATAGGGGTAGCCGTCATCACAAGTATATGCGGCGGAATGTGATTTTTACGCCATAGTTTAGCACGTTGCTCCACGCCAAAACGATGTTGCTCATCTATGATTGCCAATCCTAAATTGTGAAACTGTACCTTGTCTTCTAGCAAAGCGTGCGTACCAATCAAAATTGAAAGGTTGCCCGCTTGCAATTGTTCATCTAATAAGCGGCGTTCTTTAGTTTTTGAAGAACCCGTGAGCAAAGCCACCTCCACCCCCGTATCTTTTAGTAAACTAGCAATACTTTGGTAGTGCTGGGTAGCCAATATTTCGGTAGGTGCCATCAAGCACGCTTGAAAGCCATTATCTACTGCCAACAGCATCGTCATTAGGGCAACAATAGTTTTTCCAGAACCCACATCACCTTGCAGCAATCGGTTCATTTGTGTATTAGACCCCAAATCAGCGCGAATTTCTTTCAATACCCGTTTTTGAGCATTAGTAAGCGGAAAAGGCAAATGATGGTTGTAGAAGTTCATAAACACCTCGCCCACTTTCTTAAAAGGCATTCCTTGAAATTTCTGCTTTTGCAATAAATTCTTTCTAACTAATTGTATTTGAATGTAAAAAAGCTCTTCAAATTTAAGCCTTACAGTCGCTTTGGTAAGCATCGCTTGTGTAGTAGGAAAGTGAATATTGAGCATCGCCTCCTGCTTACCTATCAGGTTCAGCGCGTTTAAAAGATTTTCAGGAAGATTTTCAGCAAAAGTAGTCCCCACCTCCTCAAATAGTGTATGAATAAGCTGTCGCATCACCCTATTGCTAATGTTGCGTTTGGCGAGTTTTTCGGTAGAAGGATACACAGGTTGAATGCTGCTATAGCCTGCTTTATTGAAATCTACAAGCAAATCCATTTCGGGGTGAGGCATTGAAAAAGTATTGCCAAAATGATTGAGCCTACCAAATATTACATAAGGCTCGTTGAGTTTCAGCGTATCGCTAATCCATTTAATACCTTTAAACCACACCAATTCCATCTGTCCCGTTTCATCCACAAAAGTAGCTACTAAGCGCATTCCCTTTTGCTGTGCCGATTCTACAGTACGCCAATGCACCACCTTTCCTATAATCTGCACTTCAGCATTATTAGGCTGCAACTCATTGATTTTATAAAACTTTGTACGGTCTATATAACGATTAGGAAAAAGGTTCATCAAATCTTGAAACTCTTCTATGCCCAATTCGCTCTTCAGTAGCTCAGCACGCTGTTTGCCCACACCGCGCAAGTATTCTATAGGTGTATGTAATACGTTTTCCGAAATCATAGTGGTAAAGGCAGATTATAAAGTGCAAAGATAGTAATAATTAGCAAATTCACAATTGGCAATGCATAATTTTCCTATCAATTAGCTGTAATTCAATTTTTTTTCATACTTTTGTACTCATAATCATTTAAAAGTTTATTTTTATGCGTAAATTACTAACTTTTATATACTTTTTTTCTACGCTATCAGTAGTCTTTGCCCAGCAGCCCGATAGCCTTGCTACACACCCTCTCATAGGCACTTGGACGATACAAGAACAACGCTTAGACGGCGGCAGTACACACCTAAATGACTGCGAAAAACAAAGCACCTATATTTTTACTACCGATGAAATTATTGAGAATTATTACAAAAACTACAAAGGCAATTGTGTTGTGCTCAATACCAACAAAGATAAATATACCCTACAAGGCAATCGTATCATACGTCGTGACGAACCCGAACTGAACAATACTTTTTATATACGTGATAACATCCTTACCCTCACCTTCTCAGGTAAAGACGAAGACGGTAATAAACACATAGCCATCATTATTTTGAAAAAAACAAACCCATAGAATATCAAATGAAAAAAATACTTTTTTTGCTGTTAGTGCCCGTAATAGGTACTGCTCAAAACCTTTGGACGTTAGATGCTTGTATAGAATATGCCAAAAATAACAACCTATCTATCAAACAATCAGAAGTAGATATCGAAGCTACTAATATAGATGACTTGCAAGCCAAAGCCGCTTTTTTCCCTTCAGTAAATGGTAACCTTTCTTATAACCTAAATCAAGGTAAAAACATCAATCCCGTTACCAACCAGTACGAAAACGCCTTCTTTCAATCTGCTTCAGGAGGGGTAAGTGTAGAGCTCACCCTGTTCGCCGGACTACAAAACTGGCGCAAGCTACAACGGGCTAAGCTCAACCACCTTGCCTCAGTATACCAATCCGAAAAAATGAAAGACGATATCGTACTGATGATTATCAATGCATACGGCGAAGTATTGAGCTATAAAGAGCAGTTAAAAAACCAAAAAGCACAATTAGAAATATCTAAAGAAAGTTTAGAGCGTACCCGCAACCTTATAGAAGCAGGCTCTCTACCACAAGGCGATATTTACGAAGCCGAAGCGCAAATACTCACCCAAGAACAACAAATTATTGCAACCGAAAATGCCCTTTTTATTGGCAAAATGGGGTTAGCACAATTGTTATTACTCAAAAACTACCAAGATTTTGACATTGTTGATAACGGTTCCGAAAACCTAAATAACGACATACTCAGCAAAACACCACAAGAAATTTATCAGCACGCACGTGAAGTAATGAATGATGTAAAAATAGCCGAAAACAACGTTACTTTAGCTCAAAACTCCCTAAGTATAGCCCATTCGGCTTACTCTCCACGCCTATCAGCCCAATGGGGATATAACTCGCGATGGACAAAAAACGAACTGCAAAACTTTTGGCAACAACTAGATGCCAACAAAGGTATGTTTGGCGGACTTTCATTAACGATTCCCGTATTCAACGGACTTAATACCTTAGGAAACGTAAAACGACAACAACTAAATCTCATAAAAGCAAAGTTAGCCAAAGAACAAGCCGAACAAAATACCGAAAAGAAAATATACCAAGCCTATACCGATGCCGACAATGCTAAAAAACTGTTTGAGGCTACCCAAAAAACTACTCAAGCCAAGCAGCAAGCCTTTCAGTACGCCCAAGAACGACATAACGTAGGCTTGATGAATACCTTCGATTTCAACCAAGCAAAATACCAATACGAAAATGCCCAAAACGACGTCGTAAAAGCAAAATACCAATATATTTTCAAATTAAAAGTATTAGAATACTACTTCCAGCACTAATTTAGTCGTATCCCTATACACACTTTGGCAAAGTTTTAGACTTTGCCAAAGTTTTTCCTCACAATCACACCCCACACTTTGGCAAACTTTTCCCTCACAATCACACCACACAAAATAAAAAAAGACCATTACAAAAGTAAATGGTCTTTTTTGTGGACTCTACTGGATTCGAACCAGTGACCCTCTGCTTGTAAGGCAGATGCTCTGAACCAGCTGAGCTAAGAACCCCAAAAATAATAATAAAACCTTAAATTTTAAACCTAAGTGGGTCCTACTGGATTCGAACCAGTGACCCTCT
>NZ_KB291270.1:7320-28813 GCF_000318275.2 Capnocytophaga sp. oral taxon 332 str. F0381 | reverse complement strand
GGCAGATGCTCTGAACCAGCTGAGCTAAGAACCCTTACGTTTTAAATCGGGTGCAAAAGTACAACCTTTTTTTGTAACCTCCAAATATTTTCCAAACTTTTTTACAAAAAATATACCTCAACAACCCTTACTACCTGATTATTAGCAGATAGTGGCTAATCCTAACAACACAAAAATCTTTAAACGCTTTTTAAAATTCTTTGCAACTCTTCCTTACCACTACGCCCTTCATACTGTGCTATCCCCCTATTCCACCACGCACTATAACTATACTCTCGCCACACACTTCAGCCGGACGCAAAAAGTAATTGCCAAAAGCTATATATTCCAACGCCTACGGATAATTTCCTTTGGCAAACACCTCGCCGTAAACCTTACCAATAACCATAGCTTGTTGTACTACGCTCATACCATTCCTGCCCCACCTTATGATTATAAGGAGCAGGCAAATAATGACTCTCCCCCAAGAAAAGCACCTTTAAAGGAGCTTGAGAGTAGTGTTTTCCAATAAAAGGAAAAAGTTCAGGGTGTAAGCCGTAGCACGGCAAGCTGTTTTTCAACATAGCGCACTAAAATTATTGTTATGCATTTTCTCCAATTCAGCAACTCTTGCCTCATCAATACCTAAGGCAGTAGCTAAACGATTGAGTAAGCAGCGTTCGCGCTCTGAAATTGCTCCGTTTTGCAATGAGCTTCTGCATTCCTTAACGAGAGTGGTTGTGATGTAGCAAAGATAACACTATTTTTAAAAACTCACAAATATTTATTATTTTTTTTAACAATATTTTAGCTATCACAAGTGTGCGGCATTTTTTTTCCTTGAAAGTATTGCATTTATAAAAAAAAGTCGTATCTTTGCGCCCTGAAAATTACGTAATTAAAAGATTTAACATTGCAATGAAAAAAGAAATTCATCCAGCATCTTACCGATTAGTAGCTTTCAAAGATATGTCAAACGACGATATCTTTATCACAAAATCTACGGTAGATACTAAAGAAACTATTGAAGTAGAAGGAGTTGAGTATCCTTTAGTGAAATTGGAAATTTCTCGTACCTCTCACCCTTACTACACTGGGAAAGCGAAACTTATCGACACAGCCGGACGTATCGACAAGTTCAAAAACAAATACGCTAAATTCCAAAAATAAAAAAACCTCCATATGGAGGTTTTTTTTATGTCTTATCCCTAACGCTAAGGGGTTATCAAACGCCTATACCAGTTTTTCCAGCCGTATTTTCGGGCGTAAAGCCACAATAGCAACGGGAAAAGCAATAATGGCAAAAATACACTGATGCCCAACTGAGGCTCAGATATATCACGCAATAGGGCGGGCACTTGAAAAACCGACCAATCAGAAGTTACAAACAACATCGTAAAAAAGTTATTGGCGGTGTGAAATCCCCAAGCAAGCTCAAGCCCATCGTCCATAAGGGTAGTAATACCCAAAAAGAATCCTGTTGTGATATAATATACCAGCAACCCCATTCCCAACTTTCCTACTTCGGGGTTGGCAATATGCATCAGCCCAAAGGTAACGGAAGTGAAAACCAATGGCAACCACGCATTGCGCACTCGCACTCCTAAGGCTTGCATCAGGTAACCTCTGAAAAAAAATTCTTCAAAAGCAGTTTGTATAGGTACAAACACTATCGCCAGCAATAATAATATCGCAAATTTATCAGCCTGAAAGTTAGCTACATAATTTTCTGGGTGCATAAGATAATCGGCTAAAGTAACCGATAGCGTTATAGCCCCCCATAGGCAAAAAGCTAAGAAAAATCGTTGCCAGCTAAAGCGTTCTCGGCACGAAGCAAGCTTTATAAGCGGCAGCTGGTGCACATATCTATACCACACCAGCAACACCCCCAAAAATACTGCAAAAACAGCCATATTCTCAAATAGCACCTGCAATTCGCCTTTTTGGGCAATCATTGCTTTCGTTAGAGCAGTTACATCTATTACTTGGGCTATCAAAAAATTGAGTGCTGTGAATCCAAAAAGAAGCACAGGCAATACTATGTAAAACCACTTAGGGCTTGGCGATAATCTTCCGTTGTGTAAATACATTATTGAATAGTGTTTTCTGATAGGTAAATACCCATATTGCTAATTAGCGGTGTGCTCTTAGCCTCCAAAATTGTAAAGCGAACTTTGGTAGCGGTTACCGTATCAAAACGCAAAAGGCGTTTGTAACCAATCGTAGTTCCCTCCTCTATAGTAAGCCACTTGCCATTATTTTCGTACTCCAATTTAAACTTTTTAACGCGTTGCCCCAAACTGATAGGCTCTTGTACCAAAAAGCGATTGAAAGCTGTCGGTTTAGCAAAAGTAATTTCTATAGTGCCCTGTGTCAAGCCGTCATCGGTTGCCCAATAGGTATTTTTATCGTTGTCGGCTACATTTTCAGCAGCATATTGTGATGAGTTGCCTCGTACATTATCAGCTTTTAGGGTAGCTTCTGGCAATATATTATGAGCAAAATCTTTGTTGATAGATTCTTTTAGCTCCATTAGTCGTTTGATGTCGTTTTCGTGCACCAAGCCGCGTCTATCTACGGGCAAATTGAGCAATAAGCTGTAACCACGACCCACCGAAGCGTAGTAAATATCGCGCATTTCGGCAAGCGAGCGCACTTTGTCATCTTCGTGGCTGTGGTAATACCACCCTGGGCGAATAGATACATCGGCTTCGGCTGGTATCCAAAATTCGCCGTTTTCTTCACCTGTTTGCAAGTGATTGCGGTAGGCAGTTTCATCGTGTTTAAAGTCTTTATTAGGGGTATACAAAGCCCAATTGGTAGGCGTACCTTTTCCTAATTCGTTGCCTATCCATCGTATATCAGGACCTTCATCGCCAAACATACAAGCTTCAGGCTGCAATTCACGCACTATTTGGTATATTTTATCCCATTGGTAGTAAGTTTTAGCATCTATTTGTCGGTTTTCGTTAGCACCTCCGTAGTAACCTGTTCCGCCATTAGCCCCATCAAACCACACTTCAAATACTTTTCCGTAATTAGTAAGTAACTCTCTCAATTGGTTGTGATAATAGGTTACGTATTCGTCTTTGCCGTATTGAGGGTGATTCCTATCCCAAGGAGATAAATAAACCCCAAACTTGATACCCTCTTTTTGGCAAGCTTCAGATAATTCTTTTACCAAGTCGCCTTTGCCGTCTTTCCAAGGAGAATTTTTTACAGAATGCTCTGTGTACTGCGATGGCCACAAGCAAAAACCATCGTGGTGCTTAGCTGTGATGATAATTCCTTTCATACCAGCATCTTTCACTACTTTCACCCATTGGTTTACGTCTAATTCGGTAGGATTGAAGAGCGTAGGACTTTCAGCACCTGTTCCCCACTCCATATCGGTAAAAGTATTCATATTGAAATGGATAAAAGCGTAGTACTCCATTTCGTGCCAAGCAATTTGTTTGGCAGTGGGTAAAGCTCCTATGGGCGTAGGTGCTGGTACTTCTTCTTTTTTACAAGCAGCAAGGCTCAAAGCCAATGCTAATAATACTAATTTTTTCATTATATATAGTTTTTTTTAGTTTTTAGGTATGACGACTAATGGCTATATTACTCTTCCCCTACCAATATATTGTTTTGGTGGAACAACTTGCGAGAGTTATTAATAAACACTTTCATCTCTTCTCTTGCTTTATCAGTAAGGTCTTTATAGTTAGCAGCTTCATAATCTTTACAAGGTAAAATTTCAAAAAGATATTTTTTATTAGCTTTAAGCGTGCGGTTCACCCATACCAATTGGTAGCTTTTTTTTTCTATAAAAGTGCTATAACCGTCTTTGAAAAGGGTAAGCCCCACCATAGCACCGCCATCAGATGGACTGGTACGCTGGTTAGAAACGAAATTGCCCAGCGAATAAACTACCAGCTGCTCGTTGTGCAAACCCGTTTGGGGACTGTAGTACATTGGTTGCAATACGTGAGGATGCCCACCAATGATTATATCCACTCCGTTATCAAACAGAAACTTAGCAACACTTTCTTGTTGTTTATTTTGATGCTGTTGATACTCAATTCCCCAGTGAATTACGACAATCAACTTATCTAATTTATTTTTTTTAGCATTTTCAATATCTTGCTTCATCAGTTGGGTATTGATGCGATTCACTACCGTAGGTTCGGGTACAGGCAAACCGTTAGTGCCATAGGTATAATTGAGTATTCCTACCGTGATGCCGTTTTTAGAAAGCACCAAGAGGTTGTTTTTGTCAAACTCTGCTTTGTTTCTGAAAGTACCTGTGTGAGGAATTTGCAGTGAGTCGAGAACATCTAAGGTACGAATAATTCCTTTTTTACCGCGATCGCAAGTGTGATTGTTAGCAGTTACAAAAGCACTGATACCCGCCTCTTTGCAGGCAGCCGCCAAAGCATCAGGCGATGAGAATTGCGGATAGCCTTTATAAGGTGCTCCTGCAAGAGTTACCTCAAGGTTGGCAATAGTAAAATCGGCTTGGGCAAACTTATGTTTTATTTTGGCAAAAACAGGAGTATAATCGTATTGCTTGGTAGCGGCATTGTAAGCTCCGTCTATTTGAGGCCCGTGCCCCATTACATCACCTATAAATAAAAGCGACAAGCGGCTGCCCACCTCTTGCCCCTGCAAGGTAGTAATAATAAGTAAAGAAGCGTAAAAAAGTATTTTTTTCATTATTTAAAGCCTATTTTAGCAGGTTTTTCGTCTTCTTTTAGTTCTTTATTGTCAATATTTGTAAGCTCGGCTAATGAATAAGGTCTGTCTACCTTGAAATCCCTATCAATAGATTGCAAATAGCGATTGCATTTTTCTATTGTAAGCTCTTTAAATTTATATTCGGCTATCAGGCGCCCTTTGCGAAGCAGTGCAGGATCTATTTTAGAAATATCCGAATTGAAAGTGCATATCAGTTGGCACTCCAATACATCCGAAAGCATACCATCAGCAATATTAAGGATAGAGGAAACCACATCGGTATTATTGTTCAGCACAGTGCGTTCAGCAATGTAATTTTCGCAGTCTTCAAGCACTAAAACCGAATTTTTATTATCGATAAGCAACCCAATAAAAGCAGGGTCGGTGAGTGAAGCTATCATAGAGGTAGGCACAAAAATGAACTTTTTGTTGGGTATTTGGCTGGTAAGCCATTTAATGTAGTTAGTTTTTCCAGAACCAGCAATGCCGTGAAAAAGTACAACTCCTTTATCGCCGTTAGTAAGAGTTTCTTTCACGTGGTGATGTATTTCTAAAAAATCATCGTTGTACATCGTATTGAAATCAATGCGATAAGGCTTAATAGTATGCGTTTTCATATCGATACCGCGCTGGGTTTTCAGCAGTATAGACACTTTAGATTCTTTAGACACGTACTTTTCTAAATAATCAGAAAAGAATTTTTTAAGGTTATCCTTGTTATTAGGGTTGAAGTTCTCGTAGTATACCGAATTGACTTTGTAGAGTCCGTCCTCAAATATCTGGCTGTCGTATTCGTTAGAGAGGTTTCTATCAATGATAAGGAACACTTCTAATTGAGGGTGAAAATAACACTCTTCAGACTCGTATAATTCGTTTTGTTTAGAAGCATAGTCGAAGGTATAGAAATCTGTACATTTTACGAAGTGTTTTAGCTTATCGCGCTGGATAACAAGGTCATCACTTCCGCAATAGATACGCGCCATAAGGTCGTCCAATAGCGAGCGATAAGGATTTGCAAAAGTGAGTACTTTGTATTTGTCATATACTTCTAAATGGTCATCAGTATCTACTTGCAAGATATTTACAGGGTGGTAGTATTTAGATTCTTTTATTTTCATTATCTGCGATTTATATTTTTTTTTAGAAATTTATTGAAATGCAAAGGTAGTGTTTTTTTTTGAATTATAAAATTTAAATTAACTTTTTTGTTTTTTTGTGGCATACTCCGCTGCAGTGCGAGCCGCACAAGCTTATGAGCCGCACAGGCTTATCCTTCGGTCATCGTTCTACCCCACAATTCATAATTCATAATTCTTCCCCACCGAACCTTCAGCGAAGGATAAGCGAAGGTTGAGCGAAGGTTGAGCGAAAGATAAAAGCCCATGCGGCTCGCACAGAAGGATAAGCGAAAAAAAAATCAAAATTCACAACTCATAATTCGCAATTCAAAAATATTTCGTATCTTTGCGGGCGTGATAGGTTATTGCCTATTTAATGATTAATGATAGAATGAAAAAATATTTATTTGAGATATTTTTATTAATTTTCAGCATCGGACTTCCTTTTGCGCTAGATACGGCACTGCCTGTGTATGGTATGCTCTCTACCTTTTTGCTATTCCTTGTGCTAAGACGTCTTTGGTATTGGCTCTTCTTTGCTGTTTTTGGCTTTGTACTTATCACTAGTGTACTCTTCTTGCCACAAACATTGTGGTTTGGGCATCCACCCGCTACTATGATTGGGGCTTTCTTTGAAACCGACTTGCAAGAATCTAAAGAATTTGTACAATCACTACCTTGGTATGCCTATGGTACTTCAATCATTACTTTCCTCTTCGGAATTTATATCCTCTATTTAGGCAAGAAAAAACAATATATCCCCAGCATAAAACACCACCTTTATACATTTATTTTCGCACTGATTGGTATCGGGACGGCACTTTATAAACCTATAAAAACGGTTTGCGAAGGGGGCAACTTCAGCTTGGTAGATTCGCGTACTTCTATTATTACATTTTACGCCTCTATTAATGCCAATTTGCAAGAATATTGGCAATTAAAAAAGGAACTTGAGCAGGGCATTGAGGGTACGCCCTCGTGGCAGATAGAGAACGTTCATCCTGAATATAAAGACTATGTGCTGGTGATAGGCGAAAGCGTACGCCGTGATTATATGCACGCTTATGGTTTTCCACTGCAAAATACCCCTTTTATGGAAAACGTAAAAGGCACTGTAATTGAGGGATTTACAGCTACCGCTCCTAATACAACTCCCTCTCTATTGCGCACTTTTGTAGTGAATAAAGGTACTCAGATGGATTATGCTAACAACCTGATAACGCTGGCTAATATAGCAGGGTTTGAAACCTATTGGTTGTCCAATCAAGGGTATGTAGGGCAATATGATACACCTATTACCAAAATAGCCTCGCTAAGCAAATACATTACTTTTACCAAAAAGGGCTATTCAAGCTCTATGAATTATCACGACACAGTGCTACTGCCTGTATTAGATAAACTATTACAAGAAAAAAGCGATAAACCTCGCTTATTTGTACTTCACTTGTTGGGCTCACATACGCTTTTTGAAGCGCGTTTAGAAGCACCTATCCACTTTGATTATTACAACCGAAAAATATCGGCTTACGTGCAAACCATAGAACAGACGGACAAGTTGCTCTCTGGAATCTATAAAACACTACGCACCAATAGCCAAAAATTCAGTATGATTTACTTTGCCGATCACGGACTGATGACGCAAGATAGAACATCAGCATTTGCATCGCTCACTCACGGCGATACGCACCCTAATAAGGCGTGCTACCGCGTGCCTTTTGTGCTTATCAACAGCAACGATACTGAACATAAATACTTAAAGGTAAACAAATCGGCTTTTAACTTCCTGAAGGGATATGCTCATTGGTTGGGCATCAAAGAGCAGTCGCTGAATAACAACTATAGCTTCCTATCCCCCACCCCCGATAGTTTGCAGGTATTCAATCACTATGAGAACGTACCTTTTGAAAGTTTAGAAGAAGACGATATACTGAAACCGTAATAAAATTGTATAAAAAAACTAATTTATAAAAGAAATGGCACATAACATTAAAAAAGGCGTAATCCTTGGAACAGACGTTCAGGAAGTATTTAAATACGCCAAAGAAAAAGGTTTTGCACTACCAGCAGCCAACGTTATCAGCTCAAACTCTATCAATGGGGCATTGGAAACTGCTGTAGCAGTAAATGCGCCTATGATTATTCAGTTTTCTAACGGAGGGGCTCAGTTTATGGCTGGGAAATCACTCTCTAACGAAAACCAACGTGCAGCCGTATTAGGAGCCGTTGCAGGAGCTAAACACATTCACCTATTGGCAGAGGCTTACGGGGCTTCTATCATCTTGCACACCGACCACTGCGCTAAAAAACTATTACCTTGGTTGGACGGTATGCTCGATGCTTCTGAAAAACACTTCAAAGAAACTGGCAAACCGCTATTTAGCTCGCATATGATAGACCTATCGGAAGAGCCTATCAAAGAAAACATCGAAACTTGCAAACGCTACTTAGAGCGTATGAGCAAAATGGGTATGACTCTTGAAATAGAGCTTGGTATGACAGGGGGTGAAGAAGACGGAGTAGACAATTCGGGCGTGGATAGCAGCAAGCTTTTCACGCAACCTGAAGATGTGGCTTACGCTTACGAAGAACTTTCAAAAGTAAGTTCGCAATTTACTATTGCTGCTGCTTTTGGTAACGTACACGGGGTATACAAACCAGGTAACGTGAAACTAACTCCTAAAATATTGAGAGATTCACAAGAGTATGTTTCTAAAAAATACAACTTAGGACACAATGCTCTAGACCTAGTATTCCACGGAGGTTCAGGCTCTACCCTTGAAGAAATACGCGAAGCAATATCATACGGTGTAGTGAAAATGAACATAGATACCGACTTGCAATATGCTTTCACCGAAGGTGTTCGTGATTATATGAGTGCTAAAGCAGCTTATTTGCAAAGCCAAATAGGTAACCCTGAAGGACCTGAAGCACCTAACAAAAAGTACTACGACCCTCGTGTTTGGCTTCGTGAAGGCGAAAAAACATTCGTAAAACGATTGAAAAAAGCCTTTGAAGACCTTAACAACGTAAATACATTGTAAGATACTGAGAAGTATAAAAAAGGGACTGCTAAAAGGTACAACTTTTTGGCAGTCTTTTTATTTGGCAAAGTTTTTGCTACATTATAGATAATAATTAAAATACAAATAAAACTATGAGTTACAATTCTAATTACAACACGGGTTACAACACCAGCTACCAAGCACCACAATTGGTGAGCTATGCAGCTCCCGAAGCACAGGCTACTTTTTACCGAAAAACATATAGCCACGTAGCGATTGCCTTATTGGCATTTATAGCGGTAGAAACTGCCTTACAACTCCTCATTCCGCAAGAGCTTATGTTTAAAATGATAGAAGGCAAATGGGTATGGATGTTTGTGTTAGGTGGCTTTTGGTTGGGTTCTATGCTTGCCCAAAGATGGACACAATCACAAGACCGCAATACGCAGTATATGGGCTTGGCTTTCTACGTATTTTTAGAAGCGCTTATCTTCCTGCCAATGATAGCTTTCGCAATGATAATGGGCGGCACTGCCATTTTGGCACAAGCAGGGATTATTACTTTGGCACTCTTTGGAGGACTTACAGCGCTGGTATTCTTCACTCGTGTAGATTTTTCGTTCTTGCGTTCGGTATTGGTAATAGGCGGCTTTGTATCTTTGGGGCTTATCGTAGCAGGAGCTATCTTTGGCTTTGATTTAGGCTTATGGTTTTCGCTCCTAATGGTAGGTTTAGCTGGTGGCGGTATCTTATACGAAACTTACAACATTAAGAACGTATACCAAACTGACCAATACGTAGGTGCTGCACTACAGATGTTTTCCTCAATAATGTTGCTTTACTGGTATGTATTGCGTATATTATTATCACTGATGAGAAGAAACTAATTTGAGACATAAAAAAAGAGGCTATCCGTCAAAAGATAGTCTCTTTTTTTTAGTAAGTGTCATATCCTGAATTAAAAAACAACCTGAAAAATTACTTACTACAGTAACTTATAGGAAAAATTCTTAATAGTTACTTTTTCTTCTGTTTGAATGGGGGTATTGGGGTTGTTGGGAAAATATGATTTATCATAGGAATAAAAAATAAAATATATACCTATACTTCTAAAAACGATAGGTAACGGTAGCATTTACATTGCGGGGAGCTCCTGGGAAGTTACGGAGGTTGTCGTAGCCGCTAATCCAATAGGTGCGGTTTAGTAGGTTATTTACATTCAACTGCAATTGTACTTCTTTTACACGATAGTAAAGTACACCATTCAGGATAGTGTATTCTGGGTAAGCCGTAGCAGTAGCTCGTCTGCCTACTTGTCCTAATCGCTCACCTACGTAATTTACACCTAACCCTATCCCTAAATCTTTCAGCTTTCCTTCAGGAATAATATATTTCGTCCAAAGGTTGGCTGCGTGGCGAGGAGTGCTGGGGCGTTGTACATTTATATCTCTGATAGCTCCTTCTGCTTTTAGTTTCACAATACGAGCATCGGTATAGGCGTAATTGGCAATGATATTCCAATGTGGCAATATACGCCCTGCTACATCAAGTTCAAAACCATTAGACTCTTCATCTACAGGTACACGCCAATCGGGCTTGCCTACTTTAGGGCTTTGCTCTAATGAGTTTTCCTGTTTAATCTTAAATACCGAAAGGGTAGCACTTAAACGTTTCTGAAACCATTCGGTTTTCATACCTACTTCGTAAAGTTCACTCTTCATATAATCAAAAGGCCCTCCATAACGATTAGCATCTGCCTGAAAGTCTGAACGCTGTACATCAAAACCTTTTACCCAAGTGGAATATAAATTGATATTTTCTGAAGCTTCTACTACCAAACCTACACGAGGCACAAAAGCAGTTGTTTTGCGAGTAATTTCTTTATTAGTGGTTTTATTGAGTATCTCGGTAAACCACTCTTGTCGTAACCCAATGAGCAATTTCACGATACTAATTTCCATTTGCTCTTGTACATACACACCTTGTGAACTTTGTTCGTAGGGATCGAGATTGCCTGCTTGCTTCCAAATATACTTGCTAATATCTTTATAACCATTCCCTGCAATAGGATTCAGCAAGTTGAACACTGGCACATTGGTAGTGGGTGTTTGCACAGTGCCTGCCAATACATTTGCTGTAGTGGTGTACGTTTTTTCGGTTTTGGTTTTATCTTTATTTAAATAGCCATCAGCCGCTACTGCCGAAGAACCTGCTTTTTGTTCAGAAATAAAATAATCATACCCTACTAGCAACTTGTGTTTTACCACTCCTGTACTGAAATTGAAGTTGAAATAAGTATTGAAGCTGTTATTAGCAAAGTAGCGTTTGCGCTGGTTGGCTACCATTAGTACTTTATTAGGGTCGGCATAGCGCAAGTTATTGCCTATTTGCTTATAATAAGCATTGGCTTGAGTGTGTTCTTGCATATCTTCAGAATAGGTAGAATTGAGATATATAGCATTGAACGAAATATTGTTGGTAAATTTATGGGTGAGACCTATAGTAGTATTCAAGGTTTTTTCTTTAAGGAAGTCATTGGCAGCACTCAACGACATAGATATAGGTGTAGAATGCAAATTGCCATTAGCAGGGAAGGGCTGCCCACGGTCTATTTTACCATTGAAGTCTTGGTAAACAAAATCTACGTTCAGTTGTGTTTTTTCTGTAGGAATATAGGAGAATGAAGGAGCTACGATAAGACTTTCAGAACCTTGTAAATCACGGAAAGAGTCGGTTTTCTCATAGCCTAAGTTTAAGCGGTAAAGCAAAGTTTTTTCTTGGTTTAGCGGTCCTGTAAAGTCACCATAAGTTTTGAGAGTATTCCAGCTACCTACCCCCACTGTTATATTGTGTTGTGCGCTTAGTAGTGGCTTTTTAGTAACACGATTGATTACCCCACCAGGTGCGGCATTGCCAAAGAGTGCCGAAGCAGGTCCCTTAATCACTTCTACGCGTTCTATGTTGGCAAGAGATGATTGTTTCCAAAGGCTAGATTGAGCGCGCATACCATTAATTAAATTCCCCGAATTGCGGTTACCTGTAGCGCGAAAGCCTCGTATAGAAAAGTCGTTATAAGCAGAATAGGCATTTACCCCACTGATGTTCTTCACTACCTCGTTTATAGTAGTGGCTCCTTGGTCTAAAATAAGCTCTTTAGTAACATACCCTACTGACTGTGGTACTTCTTTAAGTGCCGAAGCTGTTTTAGTACCTATAAAAGAGTTGGTATTTTTATAGGAGCTTTCTTTGCGCCCTATAACCTCTACTTCTTGCAAGGCAGTAAGTTCTTCTAAAAGTTGTACATCTAAATGCGTATGTGTACCGCTAGGGTTAGGAGCTACATCGGTACGCACTTTCATAGGACGATAGCCTAAATAGCTAAATACAAGTGTTTGTTTGCCTATAGGTACATTAAGCAAGTTGTAGAAGCCCTTGTCATCGGTACTTACACCTATAGTAGTACCTTCTAAGACGACATCAACCCCTATAAGTGGTTGATTATTTTCGTCTGTTACACGTCCACGTACCTCAGTAACCTGCTGGGCAACAACAGAAAGCAAGCCACAGCAAAAGCACAATAATGAAAAGAGTATCCTCATAATGATTATTATTTAAAATATTTCTTATTAATTTTGGGGTGCAAAAATAATATAATTATTATAAATAACAAGTCATTTTCAATGTTTTTTAGCTATTATCTGCTTTTATTCAAAATAATGGAAGTTTTTTTATTTTAGCAGTAAGTATTTTGCCTATTACAAAAGAGTTATTCCCTTTTCATAAAAAAGGAAACTACTTACAACCTCAATCACCCAAGGATATTCTTCTTTATAAATTGTTTTATCCTTCAATATTTTAAGCAATCGTTTTCATTATGATGGAGAAGTTTTCGTTCTTCAGTGATACGTTCTTCTTCAGGAGCACCAGCCCACGAAGTTTCTTTTGTCCAGCCCGTACGATGTATAACTGCGACACTATCTATTTTGCCCTGATAGAGCTTGCTAAAATCCATTGCTTTAGGATATTGCGCTAATGCTAAAGAATAAACTATTATAGGTTTTTATACGTTTGTTCTTTATAACCTTTTAATATTTTTTGCATTAATTCTTCCATTAGAACTGAAATATTATTTATACACTCATTTACTTTTTCTCGAACTATTGGAATTTCGTTTCCTTCTCCATGTGCTATGCGATTTCTCATTTCTAAAAGATAATCTAAATGTCCCTTAAATGGAAATTCAGGAAATTTCTCTAAATTAAAAGTAAAAAGCATATTATTTAAAACCTTTAAATTAATGTTTGATTCTGTAGGAAGTTTTTGGTCTATAGAAATAGGCTTTTTCAAAAACTCAAATAACTTAACAAATAAGCTACATCTATCTTCAAAATTACCATTGAATCCAGTCCTGAATTGAGTAAATTTACATTCTATACTATGAGTGAGCAGATTGTTATGAATCTGTGAAGATTTCAAAGATAGTGTATTTAATTCATTTATGTATGCCCTGAAAATAAACTTAACATATCCTTCCCAAATAGAATATATATTAGGAAACGAAAATTTTAAGAGAATAGATTTCTCTTTTTGGTTAAGGCCTTTCTTTAAAGGTAAGGTTTTAATTATTGTTAATTCCTTACCAATTCTTTCTCTTTCTTCCAAAAAAAGAGATTCTAACTTATTATTCATTTTTTGGGTGAGGATTAAAAAATGTTTCTCCTAATTTTATTCTTTTCATATTTCTATCTTTACTATTAACTCTCCAGCTAGCAGTGTTTTTCAGATAATCGCTCACTTTTAGTTCTTCTATTTTATTTTTCAAAATACTAATTTCTTCTTTTTCATAATAATCTATATATTTTGCAACACCAATAGTGATTACATCAAATAAATTAGTTGAAAAAGGTCCCTTCCCAGCTCTAAAGACTTTACTATCCATTGTTTTACTTAATAAAGAAAATAATCTTTCAAATAAAATTTCTGTTTTTTCATAATTAAATTCGTTATTTGAGACGTTTTTCTTCATAAAATTAGTCATATATTTAGATATATTATCTTTAAGTAATTCTTCATTATCAGAATAGTAATACAGAGAAATAAAACGTAGTACAATTTCTTGTAAAAACATCTCTTTTTCTTGTTGTTCAGAAGGTAATATTAAAGAATAAAGTATTTCATTCTTAGATAGTTTGTCTAAAAAATCATTGAACTTATTATCAACTCCCCTAAATATACAATTTCTAATTTCTTGTTCTGTAGCAGTAGAACCACCTGTGTTTAATCTATTGAAAAGCTCATATTTTAGATCATTGTTTTTCTCATTATATCTAAGTATTTCTACTCTACAAACTGCCCTTTTTATGTTTAAAACAATTTTTAAAGGTAGATCCTTTTTTTTCTTTCCGTCAAGAGATTTAATAATGTCAGCTTCTGTTAAAGGCCAATCATTTTTTTCATTATCTTTGTTGCCTTCATTATCCCTTAATATACCAAAAAAAGAAAAAATTGTAGACAATCTTTGCAACCCATCTACTAATTCCCATTTTCCTTCTACATTCTCAGATACAAATATCGGAGGAATTGGTATTCCTAATAAAACAGATTCTATAAATCTTGTTTTTTGATAATCTGACCATCTAAAAAGTCTTTGAAAGTCAGGAGATATTATTATCTCTCTATCTTGATACATATTAATAATTTCTCCAAAAGACATATCTAATCTGTCAGTCACTAAAGTATTTCTTGCTTCAGTAAACTCATTTTCTAAAGTCTCTAAATCTTTTGATTCCATAAAATAATGATTTATTAATTTTACGTTATTTACTCAAATACATCTTCCTCCTTGTATAAATATCGTAGAAAGCATCATCTTTAAGGCTATCTATAAACAAGATACTTTCGCCGGTAGATTTCATTTCAGGCCCTAACTTCTTATCTACGTTCGGGAATTTATTGAACGAGAACACAGGCTGCTTGATAGCAAAGCCCTCTAAGTGCGGATGGAAATGAAAATCAGTAAGCTTTTTCTCGCCAAGCATTACCTTAGTAGCGTAGTTTACATACGGCTCTTGGTAGGCTTTAGAGATAAACGGAACCGTACGTGAGGCACGTGGGTTCGCCTCGATGATATACACGACATCGTCTTTTACGGCAAACTGCACATTGATAAGTCCTACCGTGTTGAGTGCTAAGGCTATTTTATGCGTATGGTCTTTTATTTGTTGCAATATAAATTCACCCAAGTTGAACGGAGGCAAGGTAGCATTACTGTCGCCAGAGTGGATACCACAAGGCTCTATATGCTCCATAATACCAATGATATACACATTCTCGCCATCGCATATCGCATCGGCTTCAGCTTCTATGGCGCCGTCCAAATAATGGTCGAGAAGGAGTTTGTTATTAGGTATCTTGCGCAAGAGGTCTACCACGTGAGCTTCCAATTCTTCTTTGTTAATCACAATCTTCATCCCTTGTCCGCCCAATACGTAGGAAGGGCGCACCAATAATGGGAAGTCGAGCTCATCGGCGAGTTTAAGCGCCTCATCGGCAGTTTCGGCAACGCCAAAGCGTGGATAAGGAATATTATTCTCTTTCAGCAGAGTAGAGAAACTACCTCTATCTTCAGCCAAATCAAGCGATTGGAAGCTGGTACCTATGATTTTAATACCATATTTATCTAATTTTTCGGCTAATTTCAGTGCCGTTTGTCCGCCGAGCTGTACAATGACCCCTTCTGGCTTTTCGTGCTGAATAATATCATAGATGTACTCCCAGAACACAGGCTCAAAATAGAGTTTGTTAGCCGTATCAAAGTCGGTGGAAACGGTCTCAGGGTTGCAGTTAATCATTATGGTTTCATAACCA
Source organism: Capnocytophaga sp. oral taxon 332 str. F0381 (assembly GCF_000318275.2). NCBI lineage: Bacteria > Pseudomonadati > Bacteroidota > Flavobacteriia > Flavobacteriales > Flavobacteriaceae > Capnocytophaga > Capnocytophaga sp. oral taxon 332. The sequence continues at coordinate 13,128 of NZ_KB291270.1, read as the reverse complement.
CACTCTTCGGCAGCCAATACCCCGTGTACACAGCAGTAGTCGAACTCAATCCCCTGCCCTATACGATTAGGTCCTGAACCGAGTACTACCACCTTTTTGCGGTCGGTTACTATACTGTCGTTGGCTACGTATTCCTTGCCGTCAGTAGTGCGGATAGGCGCCTCAAAAGTAGAATAATAGTAAGGGGTTTGCGCCTTAAACTCAGCAGCACAAGTATCTACTAATTTAAATACACGGCGTATGTTCAGTTCCTCGCGTTTTTTGTGTACTTCACTCTCCCAACAGCCCAGCATATAAGCAATTTGTCGGTCGGCAAAGCCTTTTTGTTTGGCTTCAAAAAGGAGTTCTTTAGGCAAGGTATCTATCTTGTAGTTGCTTATTTCTTTTTCGAGCGCACAGAGTTCTTCGTATTGTTTGAGGAACCACATATCTATCTTGGTGATTTCGTGTATACGGCTCAGCGGAATACCCATTTGTACAGCATCGTATATCACGAATACCCTATCCCAGCTAGGGTAAGTAAGTTTCTCGATAATTTGCTCGTAGTTTTTATAGCCTTTGCCATCAGCTCCCAAACCATTACGTTTGATTTCGAGCGATTGGGTAGCTTTCTGCAATGCCTCTTGGAAAGAACGCCCTATACCCATTACCTCACCTACCGACTTCATTTGTAAGCCAATAGTGCGGTCAGAGCCTTCAAACTTATCAAAGTTCCAACGTGGTATTTTCACAATCACATAATCCAGCGTAGGCTCAAAGAAAGCAGAAGTAGATTTGGTGATTTGGTTTTGCAACTCATCTAAATGGTAGCCGATAGCCAGTTTGGTAGCAATCTTAGCAATAGGATAACCTGTAGCCTTAGAAGCTAAAGCCGAAGAGCGCGATACACGTGGGTTGATTTCAATAGCGATGATGTCTTCTTTTTCATCAGGCGACACGGCAAACTGCACGTTGCAACCACCAGCAAAATCACCTATACTGCGCATCATCTTAATAGCCATATCACGCATACGTTGGAAAGTGCGATCGGATAGGGTCATCGCAGGGGCTACAGTAATAGAATCCCCTGTGTGAATACCCATAGGATCCATATTTTCGATGGTACAGATAATCGCCACATTATCGTTCTTGTCGCGCAAAAGCTCCAGCTCGTATTCCTTCCAGCCTAAAAGCGCTTTATCAATAAGTACCTCGTGAATAGGCGAGGCTTCCAAACCGCGGTTGAGGAGCGTATCAAAATCTTCTTTTTTATAGACGATAGAAGCTCCCGTACCGCCCAAAGTAAAGGACGGACGTATTACGAGTGGAAAACCAAAGCGTTGCGCAATTTCTTTACCTTTGAGGAAAGAAGTAGCCGTTTCAGATGGTGCCATTGGGATACCAATCTTATCGAGCAACACGCGGAATTTCTCGCGGTCTTCGGTGATTTGTATTGCATCAATATCTACCCCGATGATTTCTACCCCAAAGTCTTTCCAAATACCTTTTTCGGCAGCCTCAATACAAAGGTTGAGGGCTGTTTGTCCGCCCATTGTAGGGAGTACTGCATCTATTTCGGGGTGTGATTTTAGAATTTCCACTAACGATTTAGTGGTGAGAGGTTTCAGATAGACCACATCCGCCATAGAGGGGTCTGTCATAATGGTAGCAGGGTTAGAGTTGATGAGTATGGTTTTGATACCATCTTCGCGTAAAGAGCGTAATGATTGCGAGCCAGAGTAGTCGAACTCGCAGGCTTGTCCGATGATAATAGGTCCTGACCCAATGAGCAGAACACAATGTAGGTCGTTTCTTTTTGGCATTTTATATAGTTCTTGCTGTGTTTTTTATATTTTCCAAATTTGCTTAGCTTTTTCATATAAGAATAAAGCTCTTTTTTCTATTGTTTTTTCATCCCATTCAGGATATTCTAAGAATTGACTAATAGTCTTAAGTCCTCCTGAATATTCTATCAATCCTCCCTTTTTATTTTTCCCTTTTAGTTTATCTTCCCATTTACTATCTCTTATAGAAGAATTTAAAGATTGTGTTATAATCGTTAGGTTACCTAATGTTAATAATTTACGATCTCTATTTATCTCACTTTCTTTAGAAGATAGTTTATCCCAATTATTTCTCCATTTCTTAGGCATTAAATGTTCTAAGCTATACTTGTTTATTCCTAAAAGAGCTGTAGAATCTTTTTCATTTCTAATTTTAGATTCTATAAGATAGAGTATACCTGCTGATTGTTTGTTAATCAATATAGATGTGTTAAAGCCTTTTTCAAGTTCTTCGTCAGTAGGAAGAAAGTTTACTTTATCATCTCTTTTTTCTATATAATCTAAAAATTCTTGTTTAGATAAAACTCTATTATTTATCAACTTATCAGTAAATAATTGATTGTAGTTTTTAGTGTTAGAATGAGTAATCATTCTTCTCATTATGTAGGTTTCAATAATACCAAATAACTCATTTTTAGTTGTCTCATCTGAGATGTTTCTAAGAATATAAAGAGTATAAGGTATTAATGTAGTGGTGTCTAACCCAAAAATAATAGTATTGATACGGTCTATTCCAAAATCTTGGGTAAGTTCTTCTCCTAATATTTCGTAGTTGAAGTTTTTCTTAAATAACAAAGCATATTCTTTTATCTCTGATAAAATAGCTTCCTTGTTGTTATTAAGATAGTTCTTTATAAAGTTTTTATAAGATTCAAAAAGATGTTCTACTTTTGCATATGCATCCTTATCTTCTGCTTTTACTTTAAAATCAGTCTCTTGAATTTTTATTTGTAGATAGGCAAAGAAAAATAAGTCAATAAATGTTCTTCTCAAACGACCTGCAATTATTTCTCTATCCCAATAATTTTTAGTTTCCTCATCTTTCTCAAAAACTTCTTTCCAATATTCATTATATTTTTCAATGTCATCTCTATTGAAAAAATAATTTTTAAGGAGTTCTGCAGTAGTAAGTTTAACTCCTAATGAGTTGATTGTGTCAAAAATTTGTTGCTCATCTTCTTCTTGACTTAGGTCTATACCTACAAATAATACATTTGAGAGAATACTATCTAAGTTGAGTTCATCCGGCACTAAATTATCTTTAAAGTAATTATAGGCTTGAGTAATGTTGCTTTCACCCTCTAAATCTTTTAACTCTGTTAGTGCTAATATTTCATTGAATGCCTGAATGTCATTGTGGTTATGTAATAAGGCATTGCTATTATCTCTTAACTTAAAACTTCTATCGAATGTAGAATTTTCATTTATTTTTAAGCATAGTACTTTAAAAAAAACATTAAGTGTAGTAAGCCTTTGTTGTCCATCAATCACAGTTCTTTTGTCTCCAATTCTTGACCCTGTGGTAGTTTCCTGTTGTTTTAATATTACAGATCCTAAAAAATAAGGTTTATTAGAATTAGAAATAGTTTTCATATCTTCTAATAATCGTTCCCATTGAGGTTGTCCCCATACATAGGCTCTTTGAAAAAAAGGAATCTCTAAAACACGATTTCCATTAAAAATATCGTTAATAGTTCTTTTTCCAGCATCCATAGTAATTAAATATTTTGTTTTTGAATTAGTTTTTGAAATCGTATAGCTTCTTTTACAGGTAAACTCGTTTTAAAGAAGTAAATAAAATAGAAAATATATAAACTGAATTCTATTATGATTTTTACATCTAAAAAATTTAAGTAAAATAATAAGATGAGAGGAATCATACAAAAAAAGATACCTACAAGACTAAAATAATATAAGAATATTCCCAAATATCTTTGTACAAGAGGAATTTTTATTCTAGCTTTTTCACCAGAACAATCTATAAATTCATAAAAAGATTTTATTTCTTTCCAAGTTATTTTACTTATCTTAGATAAGTTTCTATGTAAAGAATAAAGTTTTTTTATTACTTGTTGATTAGCATTTATTCCAGTATCTCTTTTAAATTCTATTTCTACTATATTCTCTCTATAATGGTTAAGTAAGGTTGGAGGCAAGGTGTTTTCTGCCAAATCCTTTTTTCTTTGAGTAATTTCATCATTCTTTACTTTATGGTAATTTACAAATAGATTACCAAAGGTTTCAATCATATTCATTATTTTCTTATTATACATTAAAAAAACTCTTTTTTATAGTTAATCGAAATTGGTTGCAAATTCTTGAATATTATTCTTTGTTAAAGTCTATTTTTTGTGTTATAGGAGGTTGTCTAAAAAAAATTTCGTGTGTGTTGACCATCACTTCTCTCCCTTTGAAAGGGGCAGGAAAGATGTTAATAATCAGAGTTATAAAAATCTAAATTATATTAACAATCTTTTATAAAACTTTTCAGATACTCATATAAAAAAATAGCTACATCTTTCAAAAGAAAAATATAGCTACTATAATAATAAAGAATATTGTTGCCCTGCGTATCTCTTTTCGAGTACTGCCTATCAAAGCACTAAAGAGTGCTAACTGACTCATATTCTTTAAATTGTTCATTAATATATACTGAATAATGGTGCAAAGGTACAAAAATAATTTAAATAACAAATTATGAATAATGTTTTATTTGACAATAGAATCAAGAAATTCTTTCGGAGTTATAACCGAAATATCATCTACTAAAAAATCTTTTTGATTTCGTGTAATTATAATAGGTATATTGTATTGTTTAGCTGTAAAATACTGAAATGCATCTTCTAAATCTTTAAAAGCCGAATAGTGGGCTGAAAAAACTATTCTTTTGTCAAAAGGAAGGATTGATGCAAATTGATAGATGAGTTCTAACATTTTTCTTACTTCACTTTCTGTAAAAATTTTTGATAAAACATAGTTTATGGTAGCGACAGACAATGATGAGATATAAACAACAATTTGTCTTTCTACACAATAGTTAAATAGCCTTTCTGCATCTTTATAAAAATTTTTGCGTCTTAATAGAACATCTAATAGTACATTAGTATCTACAAAAATCCTCCTCATAATTATATCAAATGTTTTTTTATAAGATAGTTAAATCTTAAAGTATCAGCATTTATATCTATTTCTTTAGGAACAATTTTATTAAGTTGATCAAAAATAGTATTCATATCAATATGTTTCATTTTCTCTTTCCATTCCGTTTCTTGTTGGTAAAATTCTTCTAACTGACCTTCGCTTAAATTGTAATCTTCATCATAGAGCTTGTTTTTTTTCAAAACTATTGATTTTTGTATGTTCATAAATAAAATAAAATTTAAGGATTATCTAATGTAAAAAAGGCTGTCCGAAAAGTTTTAAAAGTATAATTGCAGCACACACTTTTATTCACATTGTAGGAGCGATTGGCAAATTGCTCTCACAAAACAAAACTTTTTGGACACCCTCTTATTAGTAAAAAAGAGCGAAAAACGGGTCTCGAACCCGCGACCTCAACCTTGGGAAGGTTGCGCTCTACCAACTGAGCTATTTTCGCTTGTTTGCGCTGCAAAGGTACAACAAATTTTAATTCCTGCAAAATTATATTCAAAAAATCAAATTAAAAATTACACTTACTATCAGAACTTACACAAAGTATTATTTCTTTTCTTTCCAGGTCTCATACCTTTCACAAGCACTTTGATCACCAGCTTTACAAGCTTTTTCAAACCATATTAAAGCTTTTTCTATTTCAATTTTTGTTATATAATAAAGTCCTAACAAAAATTGAGCTCTAGTATTACCTTGTTTAGCAGCTTTCAAATACCACTCTTCTGCCTTTGTTGGGTCTACCTCTACTCCTTCCCCATCTTCATAACATACCCCTAATTGAGTTTGAGCATCTGCATCACCTTGATTAGCTGCTTTTAGATACCATTCAAAA
>NZ_KB291270.1:6813-7300 GCF_000318275.2 Capnocytophaga sp. oral taxon 332 str. F0381 | reverse complement strand
GATTGTGCTACCCCTTGTCCCTTTTCATAACATTTTGCTACATTGTTTTGTCCATCTGCATTTCCTTGATTAGCTGCTTTTAGATACCATTCAAAAGCCTTTTCGTAAGATTGCACTACTCCCTCCCCGTTTTCATAAGCAAAACCTACACCGTTTTGTGCAAGAGCATTACCTTGATTGGCTGCTTTTAAATACCATTCAAAAGCCTTTTCGTACGATTGTGCTACCCCTTGTCCCTTTTCATAACATTCCGCTACATTGTTTTGTCCAACAGCATTACCTTGATTAGCTGCTTTTAGATACCATTCAAAAGCCTTTTCATACGATTGCGCTACTCCATCTCCGTTGTAGTAAAACCAGGCTATTTCTCTTTGAGCATCAGCATCGCCTTTTTTAGCTTCTTTTTCATAACTTGCAAATGCCTTTTGATACCACTCAGTAGCTTTAGCGTATGATTGTGCTACCCCTTGTCCCTTTTCATAACATT
>NZ_KB291270.1:0-6793 GCF_000318275.2 Capnocytophaga sp. oral taxon 332 str. F0381 | reverse complement strand
CTGCTTTTAGATACCATTCAAAAGCCTTTTCGTACGATTGAGTAGTACCAACCCCCTCTTCATAGAAAAGTCCTAACAAATTTTGAGCATTAACCTCTTCTTGTAAAGCCGCCTTTTGTGCCCAATAAAATGCTTTTTCATATGACTTTGCTACATTCTCTCCTGTATAATACTCTATAGCCAAACTTCCTTGTGCTATTACCAGTCCCGCTTCAGCTTGCTTAAGCAAGCTTTTTATATCTACTTGTTGTGAGTACATCATAAAAGTAGGCAAACAAAATATAAATTGAATAAATCTCTTCATTGGTAGTTGTTTTTATGGTTTCTATTTTATATTTAGTTTCAATTTTTTCTTATACTCACTTTTTTCAAACAGTTGTTTTCCATTTGTATTTGGAGCTTATATAGTGCATTCGTTAACAACCAATACTCCTAATTCCTGCTTCAAAAAGAGATACTTTATAGCCTAAATTACGGGCATCTTCAGCACTATATGCCACACAAAAATCACCTGCTAAGCCACAAATCACAAGTTCAGTAATGCCTTTTTCCTGCAAATAACCGTGTAATCCTGTAGGGTTTTGCTTGTTATTGTCAAAAAAAGCACTATAACTATCCACCTCTGGATTCATTCCTTTACGAAAAACAGCTGCTATGGGTGCAATATCTAAATCTTTATGCAATTCAGCTCCAAAACTTCCTTGCACACAATGGTCTGTCCAAAGAATTTGGTCAATTCCGCCCAATTTTATCACCTCAAAAGGCTTTTTTCCTTGGTGATTGCTCGCAAAACTCTTATGATTAGCAGGGTGCCAATCTTGGGTAGCTACAATCAGGTCGTAATTGTTTTTCATTTCGGCATTAATAGCAGGAACTACCTCATCTCCATTAGGTACAGGCAAAGCTCCTGTAGGCATAAAATCATTCTGTACATCAACGATAATAAGTGCTTTCATAATTTAATTAATTATTTATTTTTATTAGGATATTCTTCTAATATTTTATTTACGAAGTTTTTAATAGCTTCTTCTTTACGCTCTCGGTTTTGTGGCAAATAGCCTACTCCTTTGCCTTGCCATATAAGTTCTTTCTTTTGGGCATCAATGATTTCTATATACAAGATACCTTCAGAATTTCGGCTTACACTATAGTTAGCACCACCCCAAAAGGGTCCGTAGCCTATCCCCCAACCCCAATAATAGGGTGAATAATTGTCATATACATCTATATTTTCACGTTCGCGTGTGAATATATTTACAAGTATATCGGGGGTTTCGGAAAGGGTCATTCCTCGTTGGGAAAGATTGGCTTCAATAGCGCGCAAAATACGCTTTTTATCTAAGTCGGAGATTTCTGCTTTATCTACACCTTCTTTGAAAAAAGCAAAGGTTTTATAGGTGCTAAAATCTGTTTGGCTGTCATAATCGGTAGTTACGTAGATACTTGCACAAGAAGTAACTATCATTGCTAATAGACTGACTACTAAAAGGGTTACTCTTTTCATATTTACTGTAAATTAATATTTTTTTCTATAGTAAAAAGTGCAAAATCTGTGCCAGTTTTAGCCGTTAGAGGTTAGTTGTAGGTCATTGGCAGATACCTCAAGCTAACGCTTAAAGGCTAAAGACTAACTCTAAAACAGCAAATGTACTACAGTAGGGGCTATAAGTGCTGTAAAAATCCCGTTGAATATCATTCCTAAGCTTGCATAAACAGCGTATTTTTCGCTCAAATTAAACGCTGCCATAATACCCAAAGCGTGCGAAGCGGTACCTAATGAAATACCTTTTGCCATAGGGCTTTTGATGTGAAACCAGCTAAGGAGTGAAATGCCAAAGATATTCCCCAAAAAGCCTGTAGTCATCACAGCCATTACGGTAATAGGTTCTATACCGTGCAGCATACGAGTAACTTCAATAGCAATGGGCGTAGTAACCGATTTGGGTGCTAATGAAATAGCAATATCATCTGCCAGCCCCATCCATTTAGCTACGAGGCATACTGTAAGAACTCCAAAAAGACTTCCTACAAACTGTGAAACTATCAGCGGAATCAGCTGTTTCTTGATTTTAGAAATTTGTAGATAAAGTGGTACCCCAAGTGCTACAATAGACGGTTTTAGCCAAAAATCTATATACTGTCCTGCTTCTTCGTATTTAGTTGGCGATATATTAAAAATAGTGAGGTATGAAATAAGTACTATTACAGTGAGTAATACGGGATTTAGGAATACTGATTTATACTTTTTCTGCAACAACAATATTCCGTAATAAAGAATAAAGGTAATTGCCAATAGCAACACCTGATTTTCAGCAATTGATTTCATTTTAGTTTAAGTTTTTTGCGTAGATATTGATACACGTGTCCTGTAACAACTATCACCACTACAGTACTGATGATGATAGAGAGAAAAATGGCTAAAAAGTTTTGTCCAATTTGCTTGAAGTAAGCCATAATACCAATGCTTGGAGGCACAAAAAAGAGACCTAAATTAGAGATTAACAAATCTGAAAGGGCTTTGATAGCCTGAAGTTTAATCCAGCCAAAATGTAAGGCAAGCGTGAGAACAAGCATCCCTATAATACTTGAAGGGAAAGGAATATGGGTAAGGGCTACTATCAATTCACCTATACCCAAACAACCAAAAATAATGGCAAAATAACGTATAATCATTGTTAGTAATCTTAAAAAAACGATGCAAAAGTAATATATCTTTTTCAAATGCAAATAAAAAGTTAATTTTTTTTGTTTGTATTTTTTTATTACTACCTTTGCACCAATAAATTAGTTAAACATTATGAGCAATAACAACGAATCTTCTACTACCAAAAATGCTGGACTCCCTGCTTACAATTCGGGAATTAATACTGATGAAGAACCACCTAAAGGGGGCGGTGTTTTCTCTAAGATTATCATTCTATTATTAGCCTTAGCTACAGGTGGTTTGGGGTATTACACCTATTCGCTTTATCAAGACAAGGAAGCGACTGAGCTGGACTTCCAAAAACAGAAAACACAAGTGGAAAACGAGCTAAAAGCACTCAAGAACAGCTATGACAGGGTTGTAGATGAGAACAAAAACGTGAGTAGCGACTTGCTAGAAGCGCGCAACAAAATTAGGAAATACATAGACTCGTTGCAGGCGATGAAGGTAAATATATCGGCATTGGCAAGATATAAAAATCAAGCTTTTGCACTTGCTAAAGAACGCGACTTTTTATTAAAAAAGAATGACTCACTATTAAAAGTGAATAGGAGCATTCGCAAGAACTTAGATAGTATTTCTACCCAGCTGAGTGCCCGTTCGGCAAAGCTCGATTCACTTACGCAACAGGCTAAAAAGCTAAAAGAGGTAGTAGATGAGGGGGCTGCACTACAAATAGCTAAATTGGTAGCTGAAGGGGTGAAAGGCTCTAAAAACAAAATAACAGAAAAGGCACGTGCTACCGATAAAATACGGGTATGCTTTACTGTAGAAGGCAATAAAATAGCTAAAAAAGGCAATAGATTTTTCTACATCAAAGTGAGTGCGCCTTCGGGGGCTGTATTAGGAGCTAATGAAGAACAAAGCAAAGCAGGAGTAAGTATCCGTTATAGTACTGCTACCAAGTTTATTTACAGTAACAAGAGTGTAGATGTGTGTGATTTTATAAGCAAAGCTACTAAAGATTTTGAAAAAGGAACGTATAAAATCACCGTATATGATGACCGCTTAGCCGAAGTGGGAACATCTGAATTGATATTGAAATAGGAAATACATAAAAACAAAAAAAGCTGCCTAATTTGGGCAGCTTTTTTTGTTTTCTATTTTATAGATTGTAGTTTTCCTTGTGATTTCAGCAGTTCTATTTCGGCTAATTTATAGTCTAAAAGAGCGTTAGTATAGTTATTTTTAGCGTCTGATAGCGAGCGTTCAGCATCTAACAAATCGGTGAGGGAAGCTAAGCCTTGCTGATAGTTATTTTGGGTATTGAGGAGCACTTCTTCAGCTAATTTTACGTTTTCTTTTTGAGACTCTATCGTAAGGAGGTTGTTGCTTAGCTGGCTATGGGCGTTTTCTTGAGCTAAATCCATAGCAAGACGGGTATCTTTGAGGGTAGCTTCTAAAGCCTGACTTTCAATTTGTGCTTGGCGTATTTTAGCAGTGTTGCCAAAACCTGAGAAAATAGGTACATTGAGCCCTAAAGTAATAGCCGAATAGTCTGCCCCATAGACTTTATCTTTTTTGCCATAAACGATAGGCATTTTGGGTCCCATACTCAAATAACCATAAGTAGCTTGCAAGGCTAATGAAGGATAGATTGCTGCACGTTTTACTTTGACATTCAAGTCTAAGAGTTGTTTTTGTTTTTCGAGCACTTGTAGCTCTATACGGTTGCTGGTACTACTTTTTTCAAAAGCGAGGTCGTAATTAGCTTCAAAACCTTCTTTGGGGAGTGTAATGAGTTCATTCATTGGCATTCCTATCATATATTTGAGTGCATTCTCAGTAAGTTGCAGTCCGTTGAGGGCTTGTTGTTTTGCTGATTTGAGGTTGTTGATAGCCACTGTAGTACGATCGAGGTCTATTTTTTTAGCTAAGCCTGCTTCGTTGAGTCCTTTTACTACTCCTGCTGTTTTTTCAGTAAGAGCAAGGTTGGCTTCTATGTTTTGCAATGTTTGGCGCGTTTGATAGACTTGATAGTAGGCTTTGGCTACTTTTTCAATAATATCGTTTTCGGTAAGCTGTTGGTTGAGCATATAAAATTCGCGGGTGGTGCGCGCTGCTTTTAGCCCCATAAAAACAGCTTGGTTGAAAAGTACTTGGGTAAGTTTAGCTTCTGCATTTGCTGTCCATTTTTGTCCCATTTCCATTTTTAGAGGCTCACTCCCTGGAAAACCGAAGGCACTACCATCAATATAGGTAGCTTGCAACTTGGGGTTGTGTACCATAGCGGCTGTACCTGAGAGATTGGGCAGGGCATTGGCGCGTACCTCTTGTATTTGGTATTCACTTTTTTTGACATCTAAGCGGGCTTTTTCGGCATCGGCTTTGTGTTCTAAGGCGTAACGTATTGCCTCTTGTAGGGTTAGTTCTTTATTTTGTGCTATACTTATAGCACTAAAGCTACCTATTAAGATGCTTGTAATGATTTTTTTCATTGTTTTTCTTATTATTTTAGGCGTTTGTTGTTTATTTTAGATATTCTTTGATATAGGGTATTAGGATAGCGTTTTGCTTATTGGTAAATATATGTCCGCCATTGGGAATTATTTTCAGTGTTGCATTGGGGAAAGTGCGTTGGGCTTGCTGAGCACATTGCAAGGGCACTAAATTGTCTTTTTCGCCTTGTATGATGAGCACTTTCTTATTAAATTTTGGTAGTTCGGCATAAATATCATAACTGAGGGCGCGTTCAAAATATACTTTACCAATAGTTTTACCGAGGAAGGTGCTTGTAGGGGGGATATGGCTGATGGTAGGGAATGCGTTTCGTGCATTATCAAAGAGCATAAAAGCGGTGTTTATCAGTATCATTCCTTTTAGTTTATCGGGGTTTTGAGTCCCTACAATTGAGGATACTACGCCTCCTTGACTAAAACCAAATAGATAGATATTGTTTTTATCTACAAAGGGTTTTTCGCGTAGGTAGTTTAACACGGCGGTAAGGTCATCAGCTTCTGTAAAGGGAGACATTTCGGTCATACTACCCCCACTACGGCTTCCGTCATTGCCTCCGTAGAAATCGAAGCTGTAGGTTACGCATTGCATTTCTGCTATGTTTTGGGCATAGGGGTTGGCTACAAAATCTAAACTACTACCAAAGCCTGTTGATAGAATTACTAAGGGTAATTGGCGTTGCTGATAGTCTTTAGGTGCTATGATTTCGCCATAGATAGTAATTTGCTTGCCGTCATTACTCTGATAGGATATTTGCTGTACATCCTTTACTAAGGGTACGTTTTTGTTGTTATTTTGTTGTGCTTGGGTGGGTTCTTTGGCACAGGCTGCAAGTAGCAGTGCTAAGAGGGTGTATAAGATTTTTTTCATATTATTTTTTCTTCTCTAAGTTTTTGTAATACGCGTTCTAACTCTTCTAATCCTTTTTGATTTACCAATGTTCTGAATATATATTCAACCGTTGTGTGATTGATATACCAAAGAGAGAAATCGTTTTCAGAAAAGACATCGGTAAGAGAACTGAAACGTTGTACTTGTACGTAAAAGATTTTGAAGAATTGGAGGTCAATATTTTTTCTAAAAAGGTTTTCGCTCCAGCCTTGTTCTAAAATTTTATCTACAAATAGGTAATCACACTTAGTAAATTCGGCTTCCATACGTTCGTAGGTTTTGGGGTAGTATTTTTTTAGTTCCCAAATGGGGCGAACGCTGTTGAAATTGAATATATCTTTCACTTTTTTTTGGTTGCGGAATACATTTTCTATAAGGGAATGTTCACCTTGCAGAAAAGTATCGGCTTTGGCTACAGTTATATCTAAGGCATAATCTAAGCAGGCTTCTACGAGGTCGTTTTTGGAGGGGAAGTACTCATAGAGTGTTTTTTTAGACATACCGAGTTTTCGTGCCAAGTCGTCCATTGTAAAGGTTTTGAATCCATACTGCATAAAGTCGTCCATAGCACGTTTTATTATTTCTTGTTTCATAGGGTTCATTAATTTTGGGGGCAAAGGTACTACAAAAAACTTAATAAACAAAAAAAGTTTTCTATATTCTTTTTTTTTGAGGTGTTATTGTTTGTCACATACTCGGCTCTTTCCTTCGCTTATCCTTCGTCACATACTCGGCTGTGCC
>NZ_KB291269.1:0-27545 GCF_000318275.2 Capnocytophaga sp. oral taxon 332 str. F0381 | reverse complement strand
GCACGAGCTACAAGCTCGCGCCAGCAGGGGTAAAAAAGATAAAATAGCTCAAACTGATTTAATAAAATTATGGGAATTAAAATAAAAATAATAGTATTACTTTCATTTACAACTAATTTTATAGTTGCTCAGAATACACTAAAAGAGTTAAAAAGGTATGCACTCTACTATTGTATTGGGCGTAACTATCATTTGGCAGATAGTATATGTAATACTCACGATTATACTGCATCATACATATTTGAAGTGAAGAAAATATCTAATGAATTAATGGATGAAGTAAGATTTTATACAGAGGAAAAAACTGATAAATATTATAAAGGTCCACCACCTCCTGCTTGGCTATATGATGAGCAAGCTAATTATATTTGTTATCTTTGCACTGATTTTTATGAATCACAAGAATTACATCATTTTATAAAGAGACTTATACGTAAATATAGAAAAAAACAATCTTTTTAGAATTAATCGTTCACAAAATAAAGATACTATCTTTAACAAATTAATGAAAAGAATTGTAGAACGTTCTCCCGTTTCCCAAAGTCAATTAGTATGTAGCTAAATAGACACCTCAATAAATAATTTAAAATAAAACTATATGAATTTTTTAGAAATCGCACAAAAGAGATATGCTGCTAAAGCTTATCGCAACCAGAAGATAAGTGAGGCTAAAATTAAGGAGTTGGCAGAGATACTCCGTTTAGCTCCTTCCTCAGTAAATAGTCAGCCTTGGAAATTTACTATCATAGGTGATGAAGCCCTTAAAGCCGACTTGGCTGCACATTCGTTCTTCAATGAACAGAAAGTAAAAGATGCCAGTCACCTCATCGTATTTTTTGCTTACGATGATATAGCAGCCTTTGAAACCTATTTCAAAGCTCATCAGCCACAACCTATAGTAGATTATTACGAAAGTGTAAAAGCGGGTGATGAAGAAAGAGCTAAAGCTTGGTTCCAAAAACAAGTGTATTTGGCAGCAGGTTTCTTTATAGCCGCTTGTGGTGCAGAGGGGATTGATGCTACCCCTATGGAAGGTATTGATACCCTTTATTACACTCAAAAACTGCAAGTAAAAGGTTGTAAAGCGGTACTTGCATTAGCGGTAGGTTATCACAGTGAAGCCGATACTAACCACCCCAGCAAAACGCCTAAAAGGAGACTTCTGCTTGAAGAAGTGGTAGAAATACGCTAATTAGATCGTGGTGCGACACGTAATAACTAAAAGTGGCTGTTCTTTGTAACTGAAGGAAAGTAGGCGAGCAGGTATAGTTGATGTGAAAATATATCTTTATAAACTGGCAGGGGATAGTACGTTTCTAAAAAATAATTTAAAATTCATAATTTGTAATTCAAAATTATTTTATACCTTTGCCGTCAGAAATATTTAATCATAATGAAAAAACTATTTATTTTGTCGTTAGCCTCTTTAGGCTTTTGGGCTTGCTCTAAGCGAGCTGATTATGCACTGCTGTCGGGTAAATTTGACGGTTTAAACGGTGCTCCTTTGGAACTGAGACTCATTGGGGGCGATGTGGATAAGACTATAAAAGTGCAGCCAGACGGTACTTTTAAAGATACTATCAAAGCACCTGATAACTACTATGTGCTTTTTAACCCTCAAGGAATTGAATTGCCTATGTACTTGGCACAAGGTGACGAATTAGCCGTGAATATAGACGTTACCAAAATGCCTTTGAGCATAAAATTGGCAGGTAAAGATACTGTTGCCACAGCTTATTTGCGCAAAAAATTTGATCTATCTATAGAGTTGCAAAATGGCTTGGAGGACTTGTTTAAAAAAGGCGTAGAGGATTTTAAAAAGGGCGTAGAGGATTATGGCAAAAAGTATACTGATTTTCTTAAAAATACAAAGAACTTATCAAGTGATTTTGTAAAAAAAGAAGAAAAATCTATTAACTACGAGCTCGCACACATCAAATCTATTTATGAAAAAGCTCACTTGCGCTATACTCAAGAGGAGGTAAAACTCCCTAAAGAGTTTGCTGACGAAATTGCAAAAATAGATTATGACAACAAAGAAGATTACAATACCTTTAGAACGTATAAAGAATTGGTAGCTACTCACTTATTCAATATGTTTGAAGGTGAAGGTGCTGAGACTTGGGCTAAGACTATTGATTATGTAAAAGGATTGAAATCTGATAACATCAGAGAAGGACTTACTCGTTATTTTATTACTGCGGTATCGGCTTCTAATAATGCTGAAACGAATGCTTTGCTTATAGATGCTATCAAAGCAGTAGTGAAAGATAGTATGGCTCTTAAAGAATTGGACAGACGTATCGCTGGTTTAGAAAAAACAAAACCAGGGACAGAGTTTTCAGGTTTTGAAGGAGAGGATATCAATGGAAAGCCTGTGAACTACAACAGCTTGAAAGGAAAATTAGTATATGTAGATGTATGGGCTACTTGGTGCGACCCTTGTGTGGAAGAAATACCTGCTATGAAAGCATTGCAAGAGGAATATAAAGGTAAAGATGTTGTTTTTGTAAGCTTATCAGTAGACAGAGATAAAGAAGAATGGAAAAAAATGGTAGCTGAGAAAAAGATGGAAGGTTTGCAACTTCATCTTAACTTGGTTACTCAAGGTGAATTTGTAACTAATAATGACATTACTAGTATCCCACGTTTCTTCTTGATAAGCAAGGATGGTAAAATTATAGATATTGCGGCGCCACGTCCTTCAAATGCTAAAATTAAAGAACTTATCAACGCTAATTTGTAATAAAATATATTTTCTGAAAGGGTGCGCAATACGTAGCACCCTTTCTTTATTTTCATAATAATCACTTTTCTAATAAATGACACTTTCTTTTACTGAATATGACTTGGCTAATGGTTTGCACGTAATACTTTACCCCGATAGTACAGCACCTGTGGTTACTGTAGGGATGATGTATCACGTGGGAGCTAAAGATGAACAGCCTGAACGCACAGGCTTTGCTCATTTTTTTGAACATTTGCTCTTTGAAGGAACTAAAAACATAAGTAGAGGCAAATGGTTTGATATTGTATCAGCTAATGGCGGTCATAACAATGCTTTTACTACTCAAGATAAAACTTACTTTTATGAGGTATTTCCTGCCAATAATTTGGAACTTGCTTTATGGATGGAGGCAGAGCGTTTGTTGCACCCCATTATTAATGAAATAGGGGTAAGCACACAAAATTCGGTAGTGAAAGAAGAAAAAAGTCAGCGTATAGATAATGCGCCTTACGGACGGATAATGTATAGGGAGGCTATTAATCGCTATCTTTTTGGGCAACACCCCTATAAAGGAACGGTAATTGGCGAGACGGCTCATTTGGATGCTGCAACCCTTGATGAATTTGTACTTTTCAAAAAACGATTTTACAATCCTAACAATGCAGTATTGGTAGTGGCGGGTGATTTTCAGGAAGCTACTGCCAAAGAGTGGATTGCAAAGTACTTTGCTAATATTCCTAATACAGCTGATAAAAAGAAACCTATTAAGGTGGAAGAACTACCTATTACCCAAACTATTAAGGCTACAGAATACGATAATAACATACAAATACCTTTAAAACTATATGCTTATCGTACGCCTGCAATGGCTCATAAAGATGCTTACACGCTTGACTTAATAGCTTATTTACTTACTGACGGCAAGAGTGCACGCCTTTATAAAAAGATGATTGATGAGGAGAAAACAGCGTTGCAGGTATTGGCGTTTTCGGATGCGCAAGAAGATTATGGTGTGTATATAATGGGAGCACTGCCTATGGAGGGGGTAAGCTTAGCACAACTTGCTGAGCAGATGGATGAAGAAATAGTGAAATTGCAAACAGAACTCATCAGTGAAAGAGAATATGAAAAACTACAAAACCAAATAGAAATGCAGTTTGTAAGTGGACTAACAAATATGGAGAGTATTGCTCTTGCCCTTGCTGATAGTTATCTGTTTTATAAAGATACGCACGCTATTAACAATACAATAGCTATGTATCGTTCTGTTACACGTGAAGATATACGAGAGGCAGCACGACAATATTTGGGGGCGCACCAGCGTTTAGACCTTGATTATTTGCCTGCTACTGAAGAATAAACAAATAAAACTAACAATAAATGAAACAACCACAGCCTTCGGCAGCACCTGTCATAGATCTTGGAGAGCCTATTACCCATATATTGCCCAATGGGCTTACACTACTAATTGTAGAAAATAACCGCTTGCCACAGGTGAGCATTCGGCTTTCTTTTGATGAACAACCTACTCTTGAAGGGGATAAAAAAGGAGTGTTTGAGCTGATATCACTTTTGGCAGGGAATGGCTCTACAACTATCAGTAAAGATGATTTTAACGAAGAGATAGATTATTTAGCGGCAGATATAAGTATAATGCCTAATGGTGTGATGGGGCGTACACTGTCAAAATATTTTGGTAGGGTATTGGAGTTGATAGCTGATGCTGCCTTGCACCCTCATTTTAGTGAAGAGGAATTGGCAAAAGAAAAAGCACGACTCATACAAAGTATTAGAGCAAACGACAATAATGCCGAAGCTATAATGAAACGAGTAGGGAAGGCGTTGTGCTACACGCTTTTGCACCCTTATGGTGAATATACTACTGAAGAAAAAATAGCTGCTATTACTCTTGAAGATATAAAAGAGCAGTATCACAAACACTTTGTGCCTAATAATGCTTATTTGGTAATAGCAGGTGAGGTACAGGCTAAAGAGGTGATTGCTTTAGTAACAGAATATTTTGGTAAGTGGGAAGCGGTAACGATTACCCATAAACCTCTTTATGAACCTATAAATGTGCCTACTACCCAAATAGATTTGATAGATTTACCCACTGCGGTGCAATCGGAAGTACGAGTTAGTAACCTAATAGAACTTTCTATGAAAGATAAAGACTATTTTGCGCTGCTTGTAGCCAATAGTATTTTGGGAGGTGATTTTGGTAGTTATATCAATATGAATTTACGGGAAGCTAACGGGTATACGTATGGGGCTTTTTCAACATTCAAAACTGATAAATGGACAAAAGGGGTATTCTCTATCAAAACGAAAGTGGGCAATGCAGTTACTGCACCAGCCATAGCTGAGGTGCTGAAAGAAGTGGAGCGTATTCGCACAGAATATGTGACAGATGAAGCACTTGCACAAGCTAAGGCGCAGTATTTGGGGCAGTTTATACTGGCTACAGAACGTCTGCAAACTATTGCAAATTACGCTATCAATATAAAAGTATGCAATTTGCCTGCTGATTTTTACAAAAATTATATAGCTAATATAGAGGCGGTTACTAAAGAAGATGTATTGCGAGTAGCAAACCATTACTATACGTTGTATAATTTCAGAATCATAGTGGTGGGGAAAGCTTTTGAAATAAAAGCAGACTTAAAAAAGCTTACACAAAGGGGACAAGCAATACCTTTATATGAATACGATAAATATGCTAATAAAATATAAATATTTGATTGTTAATCACTTGTGTATTATTAAAAATATTTTTGCAGAAAAAAGTAAAGAAATATTTGGTAGGTTGTGAAGAATGTTGTAATTTTGCAGCCAATTTAAATCATTTTATTTATGAATCAATACGAAACTGTTTTCATTTTGAATCCCGTTTTATCTGAAACACAGATAAAGGAAGCAGTAGAAAAGTTTGAAAATTTTCTTACTTCAAGGGGGGCAGAATTTGTAGCAAAAGAGAACTGGGGGCTTAAAAAGTTGGCTTACCCAATTCAAAACAAAAAGAGCGGATTTTACCACCTCTTTGAATTTAAGGTGGCTGGTGAAGCGATTGAGCCTTTTGAACTTGAGTTCAGACGTGATGAGCGTGTAATGCGTTACCTAACTGTAAAGCTTGACAAAGATGCAATTGCTTGGGCTGAAAAAAGAAGAGCAAAACTAAACACTAAAAAAGCGTAAGAAAATGGCAGTAGAACAAAAAAAAGGAGATATAAAATATCTTACTCCGTTAAACATCGACACATCAAAACAAAAGAAGTATTGTCGCTTTAAAAAATCAGGTATTAAGTATATAGATTACAAAGATCCTGATTTCTTGTTGAAGTTTGTAAATGAGCAAGGTAAGTTGTTGCCTCGCCGTCTTACAGGTACTTCGCTTAAATTTCAACGTAAAGTGGCTACAGCTGTGAAAAGAGCTCGCCATTTGGCATTAATGCCTTATGTAGCCGATTTATTAAAATAAAAAAGGAGTAGAGAAATATGGAAATTATATTAAAACAAGACGTACATAACTTAGGTTTTAAAGACGACGTAGTTACAGTGAAGAATGGCTACGGGCGTAACTACCTAATCCCGCAAGGGTATGCTATTTTGGCTACTTCTTCAGCAAAAAAAGTGTTGGCTGAAAACTTAAAGCAAAAAGCTTACAAAGAACAACACATAGTAGAAGAGGCTAAGAAGACAGCTAAAAACTTATTGGCACTTACTATGAAAATAGTAGCCAAAGTGGGTTCAGGAGATAAATTGTTTGGTTCTATAAACAATGCTCATCTTGCTGAGGAATTAGAAAAATTAGGGCACAGTATTGATAAGAAGTTTATTTCAATAGCTGGTAATAGTATCAAACGCACTGGTAAATATACAGCGGCTATTCGTTTGCATCGTGATGTAGTGGTTGATTTTCCATTTGAAGTAGCTGCTGAAGTTGCAAAAGAGGAAAATAAACCTGCTGGAAAGCCAGAAGCTCCTGCAGCAGCACAACCTGAAGCAAGTGCAGAATAAGGTACTGAAAACTAATAAATTACAAAAAGCAAATAGTTCATATCAATTATAATTTTTGGACACCTGCGAAGAATTTTTCTTTGTAGGTGTTTTTTTATACATAAAAATTTGATTGTTTCAAAAAATAATTGTACTTTTGTACCTAAGTTTAGAAACTAACTCAGCAATGGATTCTAAGATTAATACTATAGGGCTTACAATTTGGGGCTATAAACAGGGGTGCAAAGTATTGGCTTCGCAGGGCGTTAATTTTCAGGCTCAGGAAGTAAGAGACCGTCTAAAAGATATAAGTGCTTTTATACGTATTCATACACCACGTGTGGATTTTTATACTTTGCAATTTACTCAAAATTACAAGATATATACACAATATCGTTCGTCTAAAGAGGTGAATGGGCAGAGTGGTGTGTTTATAGCTATTTCATTGTACATACCTCATTTTTTACAATGGCGGGGGGTGCGCTTAGTGCTCAACTTGTTAATGGATATGTACTTTGCTGAGCATATTGATTACCAAACAAATATGCCTCAGCTAAACGTAAAAGAAGATATATATCCTTATTTTAATTTGCTGAGGAGTTATGAGCGGCAGCTGATAGATGATCCTGAAGCAAGGTCGTGTGTATTGCAATTACCTTATTCGCCTAAGGTATTTACTTATAGAGACCTTTATGAAGTGGATAAGTACTTTAATATGCCCTATCAGCCTGAGTTTAGTGACGTTCAAGATGTGGTGTTTTTGCGCAAGGAATTTGTAGATGACCCTCGTGCTTATAGTATTGATTTTCTTTTTCCTGAATATACTCTACAGCAACAGGATACAACAGCTAAACCTTCGGCGACAACAAAATCTACTACTGAAGTGTCTCGTTTTTCATTGGGAGATGCTAATTTGAAAATATTAGCATTTATGAAAAATGGTAAAGATGTGAGTTTTACCTATAAAAATGAGGCTTTTTCTGAAGATGATATGATTGAGTTGTTGTTGGAAAAGTCGCGTTATCAGGAGATGTTTTCTTTTCACGATACACTGAAAAAAGGGGTTAAAAAGGGTGTTTTTAAGAAAACACAAGATGGTTATGCTTTAGATAATATTACGTTTGCAGATAAGACATTTAAGGTGTATGTGCAAGCAACACAAAAGGAGTATGCGAAATACGTTTCCTTTTTGTCATTAGAAAGTAATAATTTTAAGGTAAAGACAAATAGTGATAGCAAAGGATATTACTTTTTGCTGAAAGGTGAGGAGGCTCATAATATTTTTAGTTTGAACTATAATGGTATTGTTTTTAAGAGTAACTATATGGTGGACGATCGTGAGCCACTAATGGTTGGCTTTGAGAAATATCATTTTACAATAGTTTCTAAGAAAAAGGCTACAATTACGCTTAAAATTAATAGTATATTGTTTAGTAATACACTGCATAGTGATGCACCTATTGATATAGTATTGCCTGAGCACTTATATCATTTTGAGTTTGAAAATCAGGAAACAAAGCGGGTAATCAATATATCAAAAAGTGGGGAGATAAACTTTGATGTTGCGGCTAAGAATTTTAACCCTCAAATGATAGCATCTCAAAGTCCTACAAATGATAATAAGCAATTATCGGTAATAGATGAGAGTTTGGAAGATGATGAGGTAGTGGCTCCTAAATCTCGTTTTTTATGGCTTAAAATAGCATCTATTATTGTATTTGTACTATTACTGATAGGGGTAGGGTATTGGTTTATACTTCCAATGCTGAAAGACCCTGTAAAGGCTTATGTGATGTTTTCATCGGATAGTAAGATTAAAAATATCAGTTTCTTAACAAAAATAGATGAGCGTACTTATGAAATTGATGATGTGTATATACGCTTAAAGAAGAGTTTCCCTATAGCAGAGACAAAGTTGGTACTTGATTTTGATGAGGAAGGAAAGGATACTTTGGTACTTAGCCAAACGCAGCTGAGTAACTTGGCGCAGATGGTAGCGAATGATACTAAAGATACACTTAAAATAGAGGTGCTTTCGCCTGCGCGGTATTTTCTTTTCAATGTAAGTCAATGGAAAGAAACGCACGCAGACCCTAAAGGGACTTTGTTCTTGGCTGAAGCGAGAAAGCGCAATTTTATCACAGAGGGGTTACGATCTGAGTATGAGAAAGCTGTATGGGATAATTTCTTGAAAAATTTTGATTATTCGGCATATAATAGTGAGCAAGTGGATAGTATATTGAGTCCGTACTTAAAAGGAGGTGGTGATGAATTATTAGGCTATCAGAATGATTTGCAGCAAATTATAGAACAGACTAAAGCACGTGAAGAGGGTGGAGGTGATACAACACAAGAGGGTACTGTAGCGACTGAAGCGGTACAACAGCCAACAACCCCTAAAGCTATGGCGAGTACTACACCAAGAAATAGTGAGACGCAAAGGAAAGCAAGTGTGCCTACAATTCCTAATGAACTACCTGCAGCTGTACCTATACCTGCTAAAGAAAACAGGGCTTCATCACCTCTTGATGAACCTCGTGAATCAAAAACTATTACAAGGCGTATTAGAAATACTCCTAAACCTGTAGCTTCAAATCCTACCCTTACTAATGAGGTGGTTACAGACTTGAAGCGATTTAATTTGCTAGGCTGTTCAGAAGAGGTAGTAAATAGAGTAAAGGCAAATATTAAGAAGCTGGACAGTAAGGATTGGAGCTTGGTACAATATGAACTAAACCAAGAACGTAAAGAAATAGAAGAGCGCATAAACCAATATAGTATATTTTTTACAGCACTAAAGAATGGCACTTCTATAGATAATATAAAGACTTCGAGTTTTGGAGGTCAATCAAACCTTATTAATTACTTAAAAAAGAATAATAATTATAATTTGGTGAAAGGGAAAGCTAATTTGAAGACATTTGCAAACATTCGCCAAGCTATTATAGATACAGGTGTAGATCCTAAAACTATACAATAGAATATTAACTAAATTATGATGTATATGATAGAAGCTTTTAATAACCTTGATGTACTCCTTAAGGGGTTTTGGATGGTAGCAATACCAGTTACGATTGTTTTTATTATCCAAATGGTACTTACTTTTATGGGAAGCGATGCTTCAGATGGTACTTCAGCCGACTTTGATGGTGATTTTGACGGAGGGGATACCCCATTTCAGTTGTTCTCATTTCGCAACTTAATGAATTTTCTGTTGGGATTTAGCTGGACGGGGATATCTTTCTATAAAATTATTACTAATCCAATAGTACTAATTATAACGGCAATATTAGTAGGTGCGCTTTTTATTTATTTGTTTTTTCTTATAATCAGGGCTCTGATGCGTCTTTCGGAAGATAATACTTTTAAACTAAAAGAAGCTATAGGCAAAGCTGCCGAAGTGTATGTACCTATACCTTCACGAAGGAAAGGTACAGGAAAAGTAATGCTTAGTGTGCGTGGGGCTATACACGAATTGGATGCTATGACTGATGAAGAAGCTATCCCTACAAGTATAAAGGTGAAAGTAACAGCTATAGAAGATAATATTTTGTTTGTAGAGCGCTTATAAAGAGCTGATTTGTTTTGCAGCTTGCTCTAAGTTCTTGGATAATCCAAATAAGTAATTAAACTGTTCCCAATAGAATTGTGTTTCACGCATTGATATGGGAGCAGTTTTTTCTTTATTGGCATTAGTTGTGATTTCTTTTACAGATGCGCTAAGATGGTCGATAGCTGTTTTGTAATGATTGCTAATAGTAGTGTCTTTTTTTGAGAGTAGTAACAAAGAATGTTGCTGTAACTGTATAAGATTATCAATAGCCTCATTGAAAACAGCTTTAGGAAAAGTAATACGTTTGCTATTTAGCCGAATACCTAAAGAAGCAACTGTAGCCAAAAACGATTGCTGGATAACAATAATACCATATACAGCAGGATTTTTGTATTGCATAAAGTTAGGCTCTTGTAACATTCGTTGGAATGTAGTATTGAGGTTAGAAAGAGCCAAAACAGCTTCTTTACGCGATACTTTGTAAGCAGTAGTAATACCTTCTTCAGTATTGAAAATTTCTTTCACTTCTATTAAATACCCAATATTAGCTTCTATTGATTTGGTTATAGCCTCTTTATAGCTATTGTGTTCCCAAGTAGGTAAGAGTAGATAATTAGATGAAAATGATAGAACTACTCCTATGACTGTATCAAGTAATCTATCGTAAATAAGAGTATAAATATCAGGATTGATGAGTGCAAAAATAAAAATAGCTGTAATGGTAATGAATACAGAGGCATACATATAATTTTCCTGTATGAGTCCGAAGGCAATAGGCATACATATAATAGCAATATAAAGGTACAAGCTGGGGTAGGGGAGGAGATAAATAGCTGCAAATGATACCACCCCGCCTATAATAGTACCATAAGCCCTATTGAGCGAGCGTTCTTTAGTAATCCCAAAACCTGGGCGCATAATGATGAAGATAGTAAGAATAATCCAATAAGCATTATTCAAAGGAAATATAATACCGATGAGATACCCTATAATAACTACAACAGAAAGCCGTAAAGCATGCCTAAAAAAGGTAGATTTTAGCGAAATATGGTCTTTAAGTCTTCGCCACGAATAGTTTTGATAGCTTACAAACTTCCTATATGTACTTTCATCACGTACTCCTGCTTCCTTATTGTAATAATTTTCAAATATCAACTGGATATTTTTTATAGAATTGTATTGGCATTCTATGTAAATATAGAAGTTACGCAACATCAGTAAGCGTTCTTTATCTGCAGCGGTAGCTACCGCTTTTTTTAAGGCTTCATTCTCTTGTTGTGCTTGTTGGAGCAGTGTTTCTAACTGATTATTTAGCGTGATAGGTTTGCGCGAACCTATATATTCTGACATTTGCTGTAATTGCTTGGCTAACTCCTTCAGAAATGAAGCATATATATTTAGATACTCCTTATGTTCAGCAAATTCTTTTTCTACTTTTTCGTATTGCACAGGATTAGCTAAAGCCAATTCAAAAATATCTACCAATTCAATAAACATCAAGAATTGTCGTTGTAAGTAATCTGTTTTTCCTGTTTTGCTACGTGAGTCGAGCACTTCATCGCGTAGTTTTTCATAGTTTTCGTTTAGGTTGGTTTGCAGATTAATAAGTTTGCTAAGTCCTTGAGTACGATCTGTTGCTGTAAGCAAATCAGCACGAGTGGCAAAAAATTGAGAGGTGAGCGCAAAGCACTTCCCTAATAACTGCTCGCTATACAAGCGCGGACGTATTTTCAGCATCAGGTAGGCAAGTAAGCTATACCATACACTTCCTAAGAGTATATAACTACAATATAAAGCTATATTCCACCCTGTTTGCAAATGTGCCAAAGTAGAAGCAATCCCAAAGAGTCCCGCAAACGACACCATTGTAGCTCGCTGTCCATAGAGTGAGATGTAAGCATTAAAAAATGTAAGAACAAACATTGTAGGCAATAGCAAATACGGGTAAGGCTCTGTAAGATTTACCATAGCACTACTGAACATACACAGCAGAGTAGCTATCAGCAGCCCGCCGTATAAATGCCTTCTATTACCAGGAATATCGCTAGGAGAAATAGCCACAACACTCAAGGCTATAGGCACTCCAATATCCAAGCGGTCACACCAATTGCCAATACCAAGAGGCACTAATACGGCAATAGTTTTGATGCAACCTTTGAAGAATGAAAAACTTTTAAAGAAAGAAATAATATTGTTTCGCATTTTTTGTGTATATTCGCCGCAAAATTACAAAACTAATTGCAAATGACAATCCCTACAACCCAAATATTAAAAGAAGGCAAAATACTATTATACCCCACCGATACAGTATGGGGCTTAGGCTGTGATGCTACCAATCCCGATGCTGTAGCCCGAATATACCAAATCAAGCAGCGTAGTGAGAGCAAAAGCCTTATAGTCTTGGTGAGCAACCTTAGTATGTTGCAAGAATATGTAGCTACTATTCCTGTTAGCGCCTTGGCCTATCTTCAAGTGCCACATCACCCCACAACCATTATTTATCCACAAGCACAGAAGTTAGCACCTAATGCCATTGCAGCCGATGGTTCTGTAGCCATTCGCATTGTGCAAGATAATTTCTGCCAGCAGCTTATCAATGATTTTGGCAAACCCATCATTTCCACTTCTGCCAACATCAGCGGAGCACCCACCCCTAAATATTACAAGCAAATAAGTCCCGAAATTATCGCCCAATGTGATTATATAGTGCCTTATAAGCAAGAGGATACCACTATAAAAAAGCCCTCGCGCCTTATCAGTTTTGATGCCAGCGGAGAGCTTATTATTCTACGTGATTAAAAATTATCGTCTTTCTAAAAGTACTACATTTTCCACGTGGTACGTTTGCGGAAACATATCCACAGGCTGTACCTTGGTAACTTTATATAGTTCGTCCATAAGTGCAAGGTCTCGCGCTTGGGTAGCACTATTACAGCTCACATACACAATTTTTTCAGGAGCTATTTGCAGTATTTGGGCTACAACATCTTTATGCATACCATCACGAGGAGGGTCGGTAATGATTACATCAGGAGTTCCATTGGCAGCTATAAAGTCATCATTGAATACATTCTTCATATCTCCCACATAAAAAGTAACATTACTTATACCATTAGCAAGAGCATTTGCTTTCGCATCGGCAATAGCTTCAGGAACAGCTTCTACTCCTACTACTTTCTTAGCCTTTTTAGCTACAAACTGAGCAATAGTTCCCGTACCTGTATAGAGGTCATATACAAGCTCATCACCTTTTAAGTCAGCAAAATTACGAGCCACTTCATAAAGTTTGTAAGCCTGTTTAGAGTTAGTTTGGTAAAATGACTTTGCATTGATTTTAAAACGCAGCCCCTCCATTTCTTCGTAAATACAATCTTTCCCCTTGTAGCATATCAGCTCTTGGTCGTAAATAGCATCATTACCTTTGCTATTGATACAATATTGCAGCGAAGTTATTTGAGGGAATGTATCCGCAATATGTTGCAATAGCAACTCTCTTTTTTCTTTGTCTTCTTTGTAAAACTGAATCACGAGCATTATTTCATCAGTACTCGTTATTCGTATCATCATTGAGCGCAAGAACCCCATTTGCTGTCTGGGGCTGTAGAATGCCATATTATGTACCAATGCAAACCGCTTAATTTCCTGTCTTATAGCATTAGAAGGATCAGCTTGTAGGTGGCATTCATCAATGTCCAATACCTTATCCCAAGCTCCTGATATGTGAAAACCCAAACCATTCCGATTTTCTATCTCGTCAGCATTTTTTATTTCTTCAGGCGTAAGCCAACGCATATCCGAAAAAGAAAATTCCATCTTATTTCGGTAGTAATAGATATCGTCTGAACCTATTATAGGCATCAATTCAGGTATCTCAATCCGTCCCAAGCGCACAAGATTGTTCTCCACCTCTTTTTGCTTGTAATACAGCTGACTTTCGTAGCTCATATTCTGCCATTTGCATCCCCCACAATAGCCAAAGTGTTTACATATAGGCGCAACACGTTGTTTTGATAGTTGGTGATATTTAATAGCCTGCCCCTCGTAATAAGCCGATTTCTTTTTAGTAGTTTGTACATCTACCACATCACCAGGAACTGCATTGCTTATAAATATAACTCGCCCATCAGGCGCTTTGGCTACACTTTTGCCTTTAGCTCCCGCATCTATTACGGTTACATTTTCTATGATTATATTCTTGTTCTTTTTCATTCGGGTGCAAAGATACGAATAAATTATGAATTATTTTGTACTTTTGTGCCAACTAATGTTTGGTAATGGAAAAATACGAAAAATACAACGCTATAGTGCTTTCAAGTGCAAAATATAGTGATAATAGCCTCATTGTAAGATGTTTTACCCCTGCTTATGGCACTTGTAGCTATTTGCTTAAAGGTGTATTATCGCCTAAGAAGAAGTTTCTAAAGGCAGCTCTTTTTCAGCCTTTTACACAGTTAGAATTAGTTGCTACTCACAAGGACACTCAGCAATTAGGCTATATAAAAGAAGCTAAAATAGTCCACCCTTATCATTCGCTGCATACCGATATTTACAAAAGCACTATTTGTATTTTTCTTGCCGAAATCTGTACGATAGTATGTCCCGCAGGTACACCCGATGCTCCCCTTTTCAACTTTTTAGCAAAGCAACTGCAGCTTTTTGACCAATCACCTTTCAATCCTCATTTTACCCTCAAATTCCTTACCCAGCTCACCAATCTTCTCGGTTTTTACCCCGATACTTCTCAAACGCATTTGCCTTTTTTCAATATAGAAGAAGGTGTTTTTGCTACTACTGAAACCTTACATTGCATTTCAGGGAGACCCCTCATCTTGTTCAAAGATATTTTAACTACTGATACCAATTTTTTAGCTACCCTCAGCAGCACTCGCGAAGAGCGCAATGCTTTGTTACATCAGCTGTTGAAATATTACCAATGGCACTATCCCAACTTTAAGAAAATAAAGTCGTTAGAAGTATTACAAACCCTATTTCAATAAGGAAGAGGCTGTCCAAAAAGTCTAAACTAAACTTTTAAGGACAGCCCCTTTTTATTATATTTAGCAATCGTTACAACTTATTGTTTTTTACCCTGATTAGCTACGCTGTTAATTGCTGCAGCAATAGCCTCCTGATCACCCAAATAGTAATGTTTAATAGGTTTCAAATCAGCATCAAGCTCATAAACTAATGGCACTCCTGTAGGAATATTTAGTTTCAAAATATCAGCCTCACTCATACTGTCTAAATATTGTACCAATGAGCGCAAGCTATTACCGTGAGCTGCAATAATCACACTTTTGCCAGCTTTTATGTCAGGAGCAATCTCACTGAACCAAAGTGGCAACATACGGTCGTAGCAATCCTTGAGGCTTTCACCTGCTGTTTTTTCTTCGTCAGTTAAGTTGTTGTAACGGCGGTCGTGTGAAGGGTGGCGTTCGTCACTCTTTTCCAACAATGGAGGTTGCACATCGTATGAGCGTCTCCACAAAAGTACTTGGTCTTCACCGTATTTTGCAGCCGTTTCAGCCTTATTAAGCCCTTGTAAAGCACCATAACTCTTTTCGTTAAGTCTCCAGCTTTTGTGAGTAGGTACCCAAAGGTCACCCATAGTTTCCAAGGCGTTGTTTAGCGTTTTAATAGCGCGTTTCAGTACCGAAGTGTAGGCAACATCAAATTTGAACCCCTCTTCTTTCATTACACGTCCTGCTTCGCGTGCCTCTTGCACACCTTGTTCTGTTAAATCTACATCTTGCCATCCAGTGAATAGATTCAATTTGTTCCATTCACTTTGTCCGTGGCGTAAAAGTACTACTTTATACATAATATGTTCTGTTTTATTATTCTTTTTTATCACCGCCGCCTAAGCCTTTCAAAAAGTTGCCCAACTGTTTTTTAGCCTCTTTTTTAGCTTCCTCTTTGGCTTTTTCTTTAAGGTCTTCTTTCACCTTAGTAATTGTACTATCTTTGTTCTTCTTCAGCCCATCCACTACGTTGATAACATCAGCCGCTGTGCCCGAATTTGTTTTAGAAGCAATCGCATCTTTCAAGGCATCTGTACCTTTGTTTGCAAGGTTATTTATTTGATTTTTAGCTATCTGTGTTGCCAAATCTTTTACTACTGTCTTAATGTCTGTCTTTACTTCAGGCTTATTAAAAGTACCACCTACAGTAGCCACTACAGGTAAATTTGTGATTTTCTTTTGGTTTTCAGGTGTTAGCTTTGCCAATAAATTTTCAGCCTCTTTGCCCAACATTTGTGGGGGCACATTGAAAGTTAGATTGTAGTTCATTACTTGGTCAAACCCATGCATACCAGCCACTTCCACTGCTACATCTTTGTATTTTATAGTAAAAGGTTTAATTTTTACTTTACCATCTTCAAAATCCAATCCCGCTTTCACATTGTTCAGATTGAAATTAGCAAGATTCAACCCCGTAAATTGTTCGTTTAAAGACGAGAGTAGAGGAGAGGCTTTTGTATCAATTTTTGAATCTGCAAGCGAACCAAACAAATTACCCGAAATACTATTCAAATCAGGAGTAAGGTCATTATTCAATTTACCTTTTACGTTAATAATTGTATTGATTTTCCCTTGTAATACTTTTGCTATAGGAGCAATCTTTTCAAGCATTGATATCTTCGAGAAAGCCTCAACAATGTTTAGTTTATTAAGGTTCAAATTTACGTCAAAAGTAGGTACATCACCTTTGGTAGATACCCCCCCAGCAATACCTATATTACCGTCAAAAACATCTGTTTTTAGGTGTTCCAAAGTAACCTTTTCATCTTTAATGATAAGTTTTCCCGAAATATTACTCAAGTTCAAATTGTCGTAAAGCACCGTTTTAGCCTTTGCATTCAGCGTACAGTCTAAAAAAGCAGGCACTTTTATAGCCGAAGCCGTATTGTTATTAGTTGCAGCTGTAGTTTTTGTTTCCTCTTTTTTCTCTTCCTTAGCAGGTGTAGTGTTTTCAGTAGTAGGTTGCATAAAGTCACTCACTGCCAGTTTGTTAGATAACATATTGAAGTTACCTTTCAGCGTTTCTTTCTTGAATAAGAAACCGTAAAGGTTATCTATAGTACCGTCAAGGTGCAAATCACTATCCCCAGTATGAGCGTCAAATGTAGAGAGACCTATGTGCGAAGGGTTAAACTTCAGTTGCAAGTTCTCTATATGAAAAGGCTTTACAAATTCCTCACCTGCATACATAAATTTTGCTAACGACAAATCACCTTGTGCTTTTATATTCTGATAGTTATTCGTCTCTACCGATTTCATATCCAATTGCAAAGCCAAATCAGCCTTCAGTTTTCCCTCAAATTTTTTGTCTAAAGCAATAGGGTATGCTTGCGATAAGTTTGCCAAGTTAATAGACCCTTTAGCAGCCAAATCTACATACGGATTAGCAATCACATTGCTCACTTTAGCACGTGCCGAAAACTGGTCTTCATCAATAGTCATCGCAAACTTGTTCAAGTTCACTTTCGTATCGTTCATTATCCCTGTAGCGTTATCCACTTTTAAGTCTATACTAATGTTGCGCACAGTTTTAGGTAGCATAGGGTATTTTACCGAAGCATTATCAGCATACATTTCTATCCCAAAAGTAGGTATTTTATCCCCTACCATATCCCCTTTAGCAAAACCTTTCAGAGTGAGGTCACCCGTAGTTTTTACCCCCTCAAGGCTTTTGGTGTATTCTTCAGGAATAAGAGCTAAAAAGTTTTGGAAAGTATTTGTAGGCGTACTAAAAGTCAAGTCATAACGTTGTCCATCGTCCAATAGCTGTATAAACCCATTAAACACCAAATCCAGCTGATTGATAGTAGCCTTATTTTCTTTAAAAGTATATTTTTGCTCTTTGAGGTCAATTCCTAAAAGAGCTTGTAAAGTAATAGGAATACGTTTCATAAAAGTACTCTTACCCATAGCAAAAGTAACATTAGCCTTTGTTTGAGTGTCCAAGTCAAGTACCTCTTGAGCAAAATTTCCTTTTCCGCTGTGGTAAATATCGTCAATTTCCATAAAAATATCCCCCTCCTTATCTTCCATTCTGAAAGTAAATTTCAGATTTTCAACATTATATGATTGAATATCCAGTTTTATAGGAGTAGATTCTTCTTCAGGAGTTTCCGATGGAATAGTAATATCAAAGTTACCTTTCCCCTCTTGGTTCATATGCACGTACACCGAAGCATCTTTCACATTAGCTCCCAATAAGTTATAGTTACCACTAATAAGGTCGCTTATACTCAAGCTCACATCTAAATGTTTAGCAGCAAAAAGAGTATCCCCTACAAAAGGTTCTTTGTTCGCAAGTACAAAATCCGAGAGTGTAACCTGTGCCTTAGGAAAATTCTTAAACAAGCTAATATCCACATCTTGAAGTGAAATAGTAGCTTTAAGGTTTTCATTAGCAATAGCAATCACTTTTTCTTTGATAGTATCCTTGAAGAAGTAAGGTATAGCCACCATTAGAGCGATGAGTAGCAGTAGGGTTATCCCTCCCCATTTTAGTATTTTTTTTACTATTTTCATTGATTTTTTCAATTAAATTTTGTTGCTGCAAAGATACTAAATATTTTAAAAACAACAATAATTTTTTCAAAAAACTTTTATGCGCCAATTCAAAATTCAAAATTCTTCTCAGCGAAGGATAAGCGAAGGATAAGCGAAGGTTGAGCGAAGGATAAAAGCCTGTGCGGCTCGCACCGAAGGAAAGTCGGCGAGCTGGCGCAGCCGAGTATGTGACGAAGGATAAATTGAACAAAAAAATCCTTACCAAAATTTGCAAATCAAAAAAAATATTAATACCTTTGTGCGCAATTAAAGAAACATTAAAAAACATTAAACATTATTTCTATGGACGCATTTACTTCACCCATTGGGTTGGTTGTGATTCTCGCAATCGTCATTTTTGTAACTATTTCGTCTTTAGTGGCTCGATACAAACGTTGCCCTTCCGACAAAATCCTTGTTATTTATGGTAAAACAGGAGGCTCTTCTGCAAAATGTATTCACGGAGGAGGCGCTTTCGTATGGCCTGTAATTCAAGACTTTGCTTACTTAGACCTCCGTCCTCTTTCTATCGAAGCAAACCTTACCAATGCCCTTAGCCGCCAAAATATTCGCGTAGACGTGCCTTGCCGTTTTACTATAGCAATCTCTACCGAACCCGAAAATATGAACGCTGCTGCCGAGCGACTTTTAGGTATTTCTCCCGAACAAATTCAAGAGCTCGCCAAAGATATCCTCTTCGGACAGTTGCGTTTGGTTATCGCTACAATGACCATCGAAGAAATCAACTCCGACCGCGATAAATTTCTCGATAATATCTCCAAAAACGTTGATAGCGAACTCAAAAAAATCGGTCTTAAACTCATCAACGTAAACGTTACCGACATCAAAGACGAATCTGGTTATATCGAAGCTCTTGGTAAAGAAGCAGCTGCTAAAGCTATCAACGAAGCTAAAATTAGCGTAGCTGAACAAGAAAAAATAGGAGAAACAGGTAAAGCCCTCGCCGACCGTGAGAAAGATACCCAAATAGCCGAAACACATCGTGATAGAGATGTAAAAATCGCTATTACACAAAAAGATAAAGAAATTAGCATAGCCGAAGCCAAAAAAGATGAAACAGTAGGGATTGCCGAGGCTAAAAAATTTGAATCTATAGGTAAAGCTGAAGCCGACCGCGATAGCCGTATCAAAATATCTGAAGCCAATGCAGTAGCTATCAAAGGGGAAAACGAAGCTAAAATCGCTATTGCCAACTCCGAAGCCTTACGCCGTGAAAAAGAAGCTGAATCATTGCGTATTGCTATCTCTGCCGAAAAAGTACAACAAGCTAAAGCCCTTGAAGAAGCTTATTCAGCTGAACAAAAAGCCGAATCAGCTCGTTCTGATCGTGAGCGTGCTACCCAAGTAGCTAATATTATCGTCCCTGCCGAAATCAACAAGCAACGCGCCATTATCGAAGCGCAAGCCGAAGCCGAACGCCTACGCGAAAAAGCTAAAGGGGAAGCAGATGCTATCTATGCTAAAATGGAAGCCGAAGCAAAGGGTCTCTTCCAAATCCTTACCAAGCAAGCTGAAGGGTATAAAGATGTGGTGGGTGCTGCTGGTGGCGACCCTACCAAAGCCTTCCAATTGCTATTGATTGAAAAACTACCCGAATTGGTTAAAACCCAAGTGGAAGCTGTTAAGAATATTAAGATTGACAAAATCACTGTTTGGGATTCTGGTAAAGGCGAAGACGGTAACAATTCTACTGCTAATTTTGTATCTGGTATGATGAAAACTGTACCACCACTCAATGATTTATTCAATATGGCAGGACTTAACCTTCCTACCTATCTTGCTAATAATAAAACACAAGAAAATAAACCGGAAATACAAGATACAGAAGAAACAAATACAAAATAAAAATACAACGGCACCAGAGGGTGTCCGAAAAGTTTTAAAAGCACGATTACGCCACACACTTTGGCAAACTTTCAGAGTTTGCCAAAGTTAATTACTCTGATAATCAATCACTTTTATTCACATTTGTAGGGGCGATTGGCAAATCGCCCTCACGAAACCAAACTTTTCGGACAGGCTCTTTATAGATAATCACTTATTGTAGGGGTAAATTCTTTTTTCCTCTAATTATACTATAAAAATTATAAAAAAATATATAATGAAACATCTTATAACATCATTCCTACTAATATTTACACCCCTTATTTGGGCTCAAAAAGCTCAAATTACCAATGCCAAACTCAATGCTGTAACCGTTTATTTCAGCTCTGCCGAATTGGCTCATAGCCTTAGTGCCAACCTCAATAAAGGTACTAACGAAATTGTCATTAAAAACATAGCGAATAACATCGATGAGAATACTATCCGTATTTTGGCTCCTAAAAGTGTAACAGTCCTCTCAGCACAATTTACTACCGATACCTATACCGATAAAGACAATTCACACCCAAAAAGCAAACAAATTAAAGATAGTATAGAGCTACTTACTTTGCAAATTGATAAACTTTCCAATCAAATAGCTGCCGAAAAGCAAATAGTGGAGTTAATTAAAGAAAATAAAAAGGTTTTAGGCAATGGTACAGCCTTAAATATAGCTGAATATACTAAGTTTATCAACTATTCTAAAGAAGAAATGCTAGCTTCACTTGATAAAGCTGATGCTTACACCGAAAAACAAAATAAATTACGTACACTTCGGTATGAATTAGAACAACATCTCAAAGGCGATGTAAGCAAAGAAAAAACACTCTCTAAAGGTAAAATTGTACTGCAAGTAATGAGCGATACACCTCAAAAAGCCGACTTTTCTCTCAGTTATGTTACGCCTCTTGCAGGTTGGTTCCCTTTTTACGAGCTCCGTGCCAATGATATCAATAGCCCCCTAAGTTTGCTTTACAAAGGTGAAATTTACCAAACTACAGGAGTAGATTGGAAAAATATCAAACTGACTCTTTCTAGTGGAAACCCTAATGTACGCAATGAAATTACCTTGCTTAAAGCTTGGTTCTTGCGCTTTGGCAATCGCTATAGTGCAGAAACTATGGAAATCAACGCCTACCGCCGTTCCAATACTTTTGCAGCAGCCGAAATGAGAGTAGCAGATGTAAAAGATGTAGCAAAAGAAGAAATGGTAGAAGCTACAATGAATGACTATACCGATGTGAGTGAAAATCAACTCAATACTTCTTTTGAAATCACTACCCCCTATGATATCCTTTCTAATGG
This sequence comes from Capnocytophaga sp. oral taxon 332 str. F0381, assembly GCF_000318275.2. Lineage (NCBI taxonomy): Bacteria > Pseudomonadati > Bacteroidota > Flavobacteriia > Flavobacteriales > Flavobacteriaceae > Capnocytophaga > Capnocytophaga sp. oral taxon 332. Next base: position 5,518 of record NZ_KB291269.1, on the reverse strand, counting down.
TAGAGAATATAGTGTGGCACTCAAAGAGCTCAAAATTAAAGCCAAATACGAGTACTACTCTGCACCTCGTGTAGATAATGGAGTTTATCTTGTAGCCTCAATTGATGATTATTCGCAATACAACCTGCTCAATGGCGAAGCAAATATTATCTTTGAAGATATGTATGTAGGTAAAACAATGATTTCGCCCAATCAAACTACCGAAAGTATGCAACTTACTATGGGCAACGATAAGAAAATAAGCATAAAACGCGAAAAAATAGCCGATAAATCTGAAACTAAATTCATTTCAAGCTATAAAGAGCAGACTTTTACCTATGAAATCACTATAAAGAACAATAAAAAGGAAACTATCAACCTAAAATTAAAAGATCAATACCCTATTAGTACCAATGAAAAAATACAAGTAGAACTATTGGAAGATTCAAAAGCTGAAGTGAATACCGAAACAGGTATCCTTACTTGGAATACAACTCTCAAAGCAGGTGAAAGTAAAAAATACCGACTTAGCTATAAGGTGAAATACCCTAAGAGCGAAGTAATAGAGAACCTTTAAGTAAAAATTTGATAATTGAAATAAAAAATATAATTTTGCCGCAGATTTAAAAAAATAGTAACTATGGCATTGCATAATGATTTGGGAAAAGAAGGAGAACAAGATGCTGTAAATTTTTTAGTTGAAAACGGACATACTATCTTGGAACAAAACTTTAGGTATGGGCACGCTGAAATTGATATTATCTCACAAAAAGGTAATATAATACATATTGTAGAAGTGAAAACAAGAACTTCTAGTGCTTATGGCGAACCAGAAAGTTTTGTAAATCAGCAGAAAATAGACCTTATAGTAAAGGCGGCTAATAATTATATATTACGCAAAAACCTTGATGTAGAGGTACAGTTTGACATTGTCTCTATTGTAAAAAATAGTGTGGAGTTTTCAATCAACTATATAGAGGACGCTTTTTATCCTTTTTAAGATTTAAAAACTCAATTTTAGGTACTAATATAAAATGAAAACAATCGCTTCGGCTGTAGAAAATTACATCAAAAAAAAGCCCTTTTTGCAAACTTCACTCTCGCAGGGGATCATAAACCTCACTGCGCTAGCACGTATTATTCAAGAGGATATACAGCGCAATCACTTTGCACGTGAGGTGAAAACAGGGGCTATTGTAATGGCTCTGAAGCGATTGGCTGTTGATATGGAGTTCCGCGATACCCATCGCTTTGTAAAGATTCTGAAAAATATTGATAACCCTATAGTACGCACTGAACTGACGGATTATACTTTTTCAGCTTCGCAAACACTAATGAACTGTCAAGCAGAATTGTTACAGCTATTGCAGGAAAATGCAGGTGCATACTACGCTTGGACAAAAGGGGTAGAGGAAACCAGCCTTATTGTAAGCAGCGATATAGAAAACTTGGTAGAAAAAGTTTTTAAAAATGAACAATGCTTGCATAAGTTTACTAATTTAACAGCTATAAGTGTACGTCTCCCTATGGAAGATACTATGGTATCAGGAATTTATTACTTTATTTTTCAGCGCTTAGCGTGGGAAGGCGTTAGGCTTAATGAGGTGATTTCAACTACTAATGAATTTACATTCATCATTCCCGAAGAACAAGAAAAGGTAGCTTTTAATGTGATTAAAAATTTAAAATTATTAAAATAAAAATGGTAAGAGTACGATTTGCTCCAAGTCCAACTGGGGCATTGCATATTGGTGGTGTGCGCACTGCTTTGTTTAATTATCTGTTTGCTAAAAAACACAAGGGTGAATTCTTGTTGCGAATTGAAGATACCGACCAAAACAGATATGTAGAAGGTGCTGAGGAATATATTATCAACTCGCTAAATTGGTTGGGGTTAACTTATGATGAGGGGGTAGGCAAAGGAGGCAAACACGCTCCCTACAGACAAAGTGAGCGAAAACCGCTTTACCGTCAGTATGCTGAACAACTCATTGCCAATGGTTGGGCTTATTATGCTTTTGATACTGCCGAAGAACTTGATATACTAAGGAAAGCAGCTGAAGCTAAAGGCGAAACTTTTATTTATAATTGGGCTACAAGGGCTACTTTGAAAAACTCTTTGGTTTTGCCTTCTGATGAAGTACAACGCTACTTGGCTGCAGGCAATGAATATGTAGTTCGCTTTAAAATGCCTGATAATGAGGTGTTAAAAATGAACGATATGATTAGGGGCGAGGTGGTTATCAATACCAATACTCTTGATGATAAGGTGCTTTTCAAAAGTGATGGAATGCCTACTTACCACTTGGCAAATATTGTAGATGACCACTTAATGGAAATTACACACGTTATCAGGGGGGAAGAATGGTTGCCCTCAATGCCTTTGCACCTATTGTTATACCGTGCTTTTGGTTGGGAAGCTCCTCAATTTGCACATCTTCCGCTTATCTTGAAACCTGTAGGTAATGGCAAGCTGAGCAAGCGTGATGGTATTAAATTAGGATTCCCTGTTTTTCCAATGGATTGGACTGAAAACGGAGAAACACTCAAAGGATTTAGCGGAGAAGGGTATTTTCCTGAAGCTCTTATTAACTTTTTAGCACTTTTAGGCTGGAACCCAGGTAATGACCAAGAAATATTCTCAATCAGCGAACTTATTGCTTTATTCGACTTGGAAAAAGTTCATAAAGCAGGAGCGCGTTTTGACCCTGAAAAAATAAAATGGTTTAATCATCAATATCTACAACAAAAAGGAAATGATGAGCTGGCAGTACTTTTTGGTGAGCTTTTAAAGAATAGAGGAATAGAGGTAGCAACCTCTACACTACAGAAAATAGTAGGCTTATTAAAAGAACGTGCTACTTTTGTGAATGATTTTTGGGAGTTAGGTAAATTCTTCTTTGAAGCACCTACACAGTATGACGAGAAGGCAATGAAGAAGCAGTGGAAAGAACAATCACCACTAATTGTTGAAGAAGTGGCAGCATTGCTTAGAAATGCAACCGACTTTGAAGCTCGTGGCTTGGAAGGGATTGTAAAACAGTATATTGCGGATAAGAAATTGGGCTTAGGACAAGTGATGCCCGTGTTGCGATTGGCTTTGGTAGGAGAATTGAAAGGTCCTGATATTTTTGATATTATGGAAGTAATAGGAAAAGAGGAAACAGTGAACCGATTGTTTAGAATTTTAGGGTAGAAAATATTTTTTTCAAATTTGATGTAATTTTTTTGATTTTTATTTGGATATTAAAAAATAATTCGTAACTTTGCGCCCGAAATAAAGAAGAAAGATGATTTTATATATTTTAAATACAACGGCTATGATGATGTGTTGCATGCTTGATAAAAGCAGTGCGGCATCAGTTGTTGTTGAAAATATAGCATAGTTATAGATATTTTTTGAATTAATACAACGGACACCTCACTGCTTTAGTAGTGAGGTGTTTAGTTTTTTAGCTTATATGAATTTACGAAAATCATTTATTACGACTCTTTACGAGGAAAGTAAAACAATAAAACATCATATTGGGAAACAGCGTATCACTACTTTTATTGAGTCGCTTTTTGAGTATTTATTTTTGATTGATGAACGTTCGTGTCGCTCAAAAGCAAGCTTAGAAGTACGATATGACGAATTATGCTGTGATTTTGTAAATATAGTGAGTGATTTTGTAGGTGAAGAGCACTCTAAAGAGGAAATAGAAGGTTATTACAATAGTATCTTACCTGATATTTATGAGCAACTCAAAGGAGATGCTATCTTTTATATAGATAGCGACCCTGCAGCCACCTCAGTACGTGAGGTACAAGTTACTTACCCAGGCTTCTTTGCTATAATGGTGTATCGGATTGCTCATCAGTTATGGTTGCGAAAAGTACCGTTGCTACCGCGTATTCTATCAGAGTTGGCACATAGCAGAACTGGGATTGATATTCACCCTGCGGCAGTAATAGGTAATCCTTTTATGATAGATCACGGTACAGGAATTGTGATTGGCGAAACGACTGTAATTGGCAATTACGTGAAGGTATATCAGGGGGTTACATTAGGTGCATTGTCGGTATCAGTAGATAAGGCTCATACAAAACGACACCCTACCATTGAAGATAATGTAGTGATTTACTCAGGAGCAACCATCTTAGGAGGAGATACTGTGATAGGACACGATAGTGTGATTGGTGGAAATGTGTGGCTAACTAATAGTATTGAACCCTTTACAAAAGTTTTTCACAAAAGTCAGATAATAGTGAAAGATAATGAAGTGTATGAAGAGCCTATAAACTTTGTAATTTAAGGAGTTTAGGCGTTAAGGATTTAGATTGTATAACTGCTAAGCACTAAATATAATAAAATAGTAACAAATAAATAATTATAATAATGGCGTACAAAAATGTTTTAGAGATCATTGGGAATACTCCCGAAGTAAAGATCAACAGATTGTTTGGCGAAAATGCCAACGTGTTTATTAAATTGGAGCGTTTGAACCCTGGGGGGAGCATCAAAGATCGTATTGCACTTGCAATGGTGGAAGATGCAGAGGCTAAAGGTATCTTGAACAAAGATAGCGTAATAGTAGAGCCAACTTCAGGTAATACAGGAGTAGGCTTGGCTTTGGTAGCTGCCGTAAAAGGATATAAATTGATAGTAGTAATGCCTGAATCAATGAGCATTGAACGCCGCAAATTGGTGGCTGCATATGGTGCTGAAGTAGTGCTTACTCCTAAAGAGAAAGGAACAGGAGGTGCTGTAGCTAAGGCATTGGAAATTGCAGAAGGCAAACCTAATTATTGGGTGCCTCAACAATTCCAAAATCCTGCAAACCCTGCAGTACACGAACGCACCACAGCTCAGGAGATTTTAAAATCTTTTCCTGAAGGATTTGACTATTTTGTAACAGGAGTAGGTACTGGTGGTCATATTTCAGGGGTATCTAAGGTGCTAAAACAACACTTCCCCAACTTGAAAACTATAGCCGTAGAACCCGACCAATCTGCTGTATTAAGCGGTGGCAAACCAGGTCCACACGCTTTGCAAGGATTAGGTACAGGCTTTATTCCTGATAACTACGATGCTTCGGTAGTAGATGAGGTGCTTCCTATTTCAAAAGAAGAAGCTTACGAGTTTGCACGCCGTTTGGCTAAAGAAGAAGGTATTTTGGCAGGTATCTCTACAGGAGCTGCTTTGGCTGCTGTAAGTAAGGTATTAGAAAAAAATCCTAAAGCTCGTATTCTGACTATAAATTACGATACAGGAGAGAGATATTGGTCTGTAGAAGGACTTTATTAATGATATATGACAATTAGAAATTAAATATTAGCGATTAGAAAAAAGCAGTTAGGAATACATCTTGACTGCTTTTTTGTATTTTTATAATCCTCATATCTCTCCAATTATTCTATTTTTCTACCAAAGTGCCTCATAAATCTAAAAAATCTTTTATATATTAATTACTGATTTTCAATCATTTAAAAATAATGAGTAAAAAAACTTGAAAAAAAAGTGGTAAAAAATTTGGAGAATTAAAAAAACGCCGTACCT